>NZ_KV794727.1:0-198674 GCF_001808895.1 Corynebacterium sp. HMSC070E08 | reverse complement strand
GATACGTGCAGCGTTCTACGGAAACGGTCGTTGTGACCCGACCTAGGTTATAGGCGGGTGAGCAACGTCGCTCTTGGCGCTGCCGTCGGCGCGCCGACGAAGGTGTCGAGTATAGTCGACACCCTTTGTCGGCTTGCGGTACTAGAAGCGCTTGAGCATCACGTGGGCATCCGGGCGGCCCGGGATGTCGATGTCGACGAAGCCTTCGGATTCATATAGCTTGCGGGCACCGCTGTTCTCCGGCTCAATCCACAGCGATACCGCAGGAGCCTCTTGGGCTTCGGCCAGGTCGCAGGTGTTGCGCAGGAGGCGTCGTCCAGCGCCGAGGCCCCTGTAGCGGGACTCCACAGCAATGAAGAGCTCGGGGATTTCCTCCGGATCTAGGTCGGTGGCCCACTGGGACTCATCAAAAGGATCTGCCTCGGGGTTGCCGGTGTAGGCGGCACCCTTCGCTTCAGTGGTGTAGTAGCGCAGCCACGCACCACCGACGGGAACGCGGTGGCTGGAGACTGCGATGACGCCGCCGTCGACATGGGGAGACCATTCATCGATGTACAGCCCTACGTCAGGTGTGTGGAAATCCCCGATATGGGCGTCCTCGTCACCGAGGACATCGGCGAGGAAAAGAAGGCGGGAGAGGTAGGTACGGTCGTGCTCCTTGGCCAACCGTACGCCGAACTCGGAATCGTTAACGCTCATGCCTTTCGAGGCTACTTGATCTCTGAATTTAGCTACTCACAGAGTGACTCGAGGGGGCGTGGGTGGCGCTATCCTGATGCGCCACTGTTGCATCCCCCCCCAGAGCGACAAGTCAGCACCCCGGTAAGTAGTACTCAGCGGGCCAGTGACCCGGAGCAGAGCTCCACCGGGGTATCACGGACAGAGAGTACGTAACGTTGCTGACTGAAGCAAGGTTATTGCAGTGCTCCCTGGCCGCAAGGAAGCACCGGCAAATTACTTGATCTCCAGAATCGGCTCGCCCTTGTTGATCTGCGTGCCGGTGGATACCTTGAGGTCGGTCACGGTGCCGGACTTGTGGGCCTTGACGGGGTTCTCCATCTTCATGGCTTCGAGGACGACGACGACCTCGCCCTCTTCCACTTCCTGGCCTTCCTCGACGGCGACCTTGATGACGCTGCCCTGCATCGGTGCGGTCACGGTGTCACCGGACACGCTTGCCGACGCCCCCTTGCCACGACGCTTCTTCGACTTCTTGCGCTTGCTACCACCGCCCAAGAGCAGGTTGCCCGGCAGGGCCACCTCGATGCGGCGGCCGCCCACCTCGACGACGAACTTCTGGGCAGCCTCCTGCTCTTCGTCCTCGGGCGCTTCGGCGGGGTCGACGTATGCGGGGAGCTCGTTAACCCACTCTTCCTCGATCCACTTGGTGTAGACCGTGAAGTTGCCGTCCTCGGCGGTGAAAGCGGGATCGGTGAGGATGGCCTGGTGGAAGGGGATAACGGTGGGAAGACCCTCGATGCGGTACTCGGCCAGGGCGCGGCGTGCGCGCGCGATGGCGGTGGCACGATCCGGACCCCAGACGATGAGCTTGGCCAGCATGGAGTCGAACTGGCCGCCGATGACGGAGCCTTCACGTACACCGGAGTCCATGCGCACGCCCGGGCCGGAAGGCTCGGAGTAGGTGACAACCGTGCCGGGCGCCGGCATGAAGCCCGCGGCGGCGTCCTCGCCGTTGATGCGGAACTCGATGGCGTGGCCGCGCGGAGTTGGGTCCTCGGAGATGGAAAGCTCGCGGCCCTCGGCGATGCGGAACTGCTCGCGTACCAAGTCGAAGCCTGTGGTCTCTTCTGTCACGGGGTGCTCCACCTGGAGGCGGGTGTTGACCTCGAGGAAGGAGATGAGGCCGTCCGAACCGACGAGGTATTCCACGGTGCCGGCACCGTAGTAGCCGGCCTCGCGGCAGATGCGCTTGGCCGACTCGTGGATGGAGGCGCGCTGCTCATCGGTAAGGAAGGGGGCAGGGGCCTCCTCGACGAGCTTCTGGAAGCGGCGCTGCAGGGAGCAGTCACGGGTGCCCATGACGACGACGTTGCCGTGCTGGTCGGCGAGGACCTGGGCCTCGACGTGGCGGGCCTTATCCAGGTAGCGCTCGACGAAGCACTCTCCGCGGCCGAAAGCGGTAACGGCCTCGCGGGTGGCGGATTCGAAGAGGTCCTTGATCTCCTCGCGGGTGTGCGCGACCTTCATGCCGCGGCCACCGCCGCCGAAGGCGGCCTTGATGGCAACGGGGAGGCCGTGCTCATCGGCGAAGGCTTCGACTTCTTCTGCGTTGGCGACGGGATCCTTGGTGCCCGGTGCCATAGGAGCATCAGCGCGCTCTGCGATGTGGCGGGCGGTGACCTTGTCACCCAGCTCCGCGATGGATTCCGGGGACGGGCCGATCCAGATCAGGCCGGCGTCGATGACGGCCTGAGCAAACTCGGCGTTCTCGGAGAGGAAGCCGTAGCCGGGGTGGATGGCGTCGGCGCCGGATTTGGAGGCGGCGTCGAGAATCTTGCCGAAGTCGAGGTATGACTCCGCGGAAGTCTGGCCGCCGAGTGCAAAGGCTTCGTCGGCAAGCGTGACGAATGGGGCATCGGCATCGGGCTCGGCGTAGACCGCTACGGATGCAATGTTGGCGTCGCGAGCCGCGCGGATAACACGGACCGCAATCTCACCGCGGTTGGCCACGAGGACCTTGGTGATGTTCTTGGTTTCAACTGCCACGGCAGGAACCCTCCTCCATGATTTGTGATAGGACTGCGTACTATTCTTGCACACCAAAACATGAGGATACCTTCACATCTTGGTTTCGTGTCAAAAAATAAACCCGCACCAGCGCGGATGCGGGCTTATATCGGCGTGTTGCTAGCGCTCAACGGGCATGCGAACCATGTTGCCCCATTCTGCCCACGAGCCGTCGTAGACACGGGGTGCCTCGAATCCGAGCAGGTACTTGAGGACGAACCAGGTGTGCGCAGCCTGGGCTCCGACGTGGGAGTAAAGGACGGTCTCCGTTGCTGGCTCGAGCTCGCCGTAGTTGACCTTCAACTCGCTCAGCGCGCGGAAGCAGCCGTTCGGGTAAATCGCGCGGTCCCACTCGAGGTTGATGGCGCCGGGAATGTGGCCGTGGGTCATTGTGGTGCCGTAGGCGGACTCACCGGCCCCGGTCTTGTGGGAGGCCTCGCCACAGAACTCCTCTGGGCTGCGGGTGTCAACCACCGTGGCGGAGGAGTCACGCAGCTCGTCGACGAAAATGCGCGAGGATTCCTCGCGGGAAACCTCCGGATAGGAGGAAGCAGAAGGCTCGGGGACCATGAAGGAGGTGTCGCGTTCTTCGGACATCCAGGCGTCCCGTCCACCGTCGAGAAGCCGCACGTCCTCGTGACCGTAGAGCTCGAAGACCCACAGCGCGAAAGCGGCCCACCAGTTGGACTTGTCGCCGTAGAGGACGACGGTATCGTCGCGCTCAATACCCTTGGAGCGGAGGAGTGCGGTGAAGTCCTCTGCGCTGATAATGTCCCTCGCTGTGCTGTCGAGCAGCTCAGTTTGGACGTTGATGCGGATCGCGGTGGGGATGTGGCCGATGTCGTAGAGGAGTGAGTCCTCATCAACCTCGATGACGTGGAGGCCGTTGATGCCCAGTCGCGCGGACAGCCACGGTGCGGACACGAGGCGCTCAGGGTGCGCGTATTCCTGGAAAGGGGGATTCGGGTCGAATTCGGCCACGGTCCACCTGCCTTTCTCGTTGAGGGGGGAACGTTCGGTTCAACTCTAGCGTGCTGGGCGGACATGTGGTCACGGGGGAGGCGTATTTGTGGTGTTGGATACATTTCTTCTGCAGTTAGCGCTGCTGCACGTTCACTGGTTATAACAAGTGTGCAGGTCAGCGGCCAAAAAGTGCGGTACGCTTGCTTTTTATGCCTTTTCGGGGGTGCTTTTCTAGGTGAGCGCGAGGGTCCAACCTGGGTTATTTTAAGAAGTGACACTCACTAACCCCCTAGTGGAAGGGAATCACTGTGCACAAAGCAATCGTCGTCTTCGAGGTTGAGGGCGGATCCGATAAGCAGATTAACGGACACCGTAAGGACACCATGCCGATCGTCGACTGCATCAAGGATGCAGGTTGGCACGCCGAGGTCGTGTTCTACCGCCCTGAGTGGTCCGAGAAGCTCTTCGAGTATGTATCGGAGAACTTCGATGCCTACATCTCCCGTGTGAATCCGGGCAACATCCCGGGCGGTGAGAAGGGCTACTTCGATCTGCTCACCAAGCTGTCCGAGGCCGGACTGGTCGGCATGTCCACCCCGTACGAGATGATGGCCTATGGTGCCAAGGACGCCCTGGTCAAGCTCAATGACACGGACCTGGTTCCGGCTGACACCGCCGCTTACTACGACGTCGAGTCCTTCCACAAGACCTTCCCGACCTCGCTGTCCTACGGCGAGCGCGTGCTCAAGCAGAACCGTGGCTCCACCGGCTCCGGCATCTGGCGCGTGCGCCTTGCCGACGAGAAACTGGCCGAGTCCGTCGAGCCGGGCACCGCACTGCCGCTCGACACCAAGATCAAGTGCACCGAGGCTGTGGACAACCACACTGAGGAGCGCGAGCTCGGCGAGTTCATGGACTTCTGCGACCAGTACATCGTGGGTGACAACGGCATGCTCGTGGACATGCGCTTCATGCCGCGCATTGTTGAGGGCGAGATCCGCATTCTTCTGGTGGGCCCGGACCCGGTCTTCGTGGTGCACAAGAAGCCGGCTGAGGGCGGCGACGCCTTCTCCGCCACCCTGTTCTCCGGTGCCAAGTACACCTACCAGAAGCCGGAGGAGTGGCAGGAGCTCGTCGACATGTTCGCTGAGGTCCGCCCGGTCATCGCTGAGAAGCTCGGTGGCGACAATATCCCGCTGATCTGGACCGCGGACTTCATGCTGGCTGACGGCGAGAACGGCGAGGACACCTACGTCCTTGGTGAAATCAACTGCTCCTGCGTGGGCTTCACCTCTGAGCTGGACATGGGCATCCAGGAGAAGGTGGCTGCTGAGGCCATCAAGCGCGTGGAGGCCAAGCACGCCTAAGCGCGTTGCTGCGCACTAGTCTTTGAGCACAAGCTTGTGATTGTTCCCCCGCCTGCGGCGGGGGAACTGTCGTTTTCTGGGGCGTGTTCCCCAAGCCGCGCTGCCGGTGAGCGAGATCTCAGGTACGTTCGGAGGGGTAAAAATTACGCCAGTGTAGTGCTGTAGCGCGCTGCGAATTTCGATGATTCTCCGAAAGGTCTAACGAAAAATGACGAACCCCAACCAGTTTGGTGAGAACGGCGATAACAGCGATAACCACGTCAACGGTTCCAGCGGTGAGAACGCCGGGAACAACGGTTACGGCAGCTTCGGCGGTTACGATAACTCCCAGTCAGGCAACGATGACGCTGCGTCCGCGTGGGGTAGCCAGGCATCGAACTCCGGTTTCGGCTGGGGTGGCCAGGCAGGATACGGCGACTACTCCGAGGGCTCCGCCGACTCGTCTGGATTCGGTTATTCCGCTCCCCAGGGTGCGCAGCCGGATGCTGAGAATCGCGGCTTTGACGCGTCCGGTTCGGGCTTTAATGCGTCCTCCGATTCCGCCGCGGACTCGGCCTATGATTCAACGAAGAACAGCACGGAGTCGGGCACCGAGCACACTTCCAGCTCCTCTGCCCCTGCTTCCGAAACCTTCGGCGGGCAGGATTCCCAAGCCTCTCACGGTACCTTTGGCGCTTCCTACGGCTCGTACAATGCCGACAGCGACGCGGGTGCGGCGCAGAACTCCAGCGCCGAGCACAACGCTGGCACCGATCACAATGCTGGCGCTCACAATGCTGGCGCTGATCACGCTGCGGACTCCGTGAACTCGAACCAAAGCTATGGCGGCCAGAACTACGGTAATCAGGGCTACGACAACCAGGGTTATGGCAGCCAGGGATTTTCTAACCAGGGCTATGGCTACGGCACCCCGTCGGAGTCGCACCAAGACCATGGCTTTGGTCAGCAGTCGGGAGAGGGCTTTGGAACCACGGCTTCCCACTCAACCTCCGGCTTTGGTGGCTACCCCCAACAGAACCAAGGATTTGGGGCACAAGGCCAGCAAGGTTTCGGCGCCCAAGAACAGCAGGCTTTCGGCACGCAGGATCAGCAGGGCTTTGGTCAGCAGAACAACTCGCCCTTTGCCGCCTCCCCGCAGCAGGACTACCCACAGCAGAATTCACAGGGCGGCAGCCCCTCCAAGGGCGCTGGCTTCTTCAAGGCGCTGTTTGACTTCTCCTTCAATGACTTCGTCACCCTGAAGTTCTCCTCCTTCATCTACCTGCTGCTCGTCATCGTGGCAGGGGCAGCATGGGCGGGAATGATCCTCTTCTCCTTCTTTGCTTTCACTGACAGCTTTCTCATCGGAATCTTGACGTTCCTGGGCGCTGTCATCGGTGGCGGAATCGCGTTCCTTTTCTACGTCATTCAGTTCCGTTTGATCTTGGAGTTCTTCGTGGCGAACATCCGCACCGCGCAGAACACCGGAGACCTTGTCTCTCAGGCGGATGGCGATAGCGATAAGGAATAGGTGGTCTCACGCGCTGCGCTTTTCGCAGACACGCTAATCCCGCGGCCTCACATTCGAGGTCCGCGGGATTTTTACATGTAGGAGGGGCTGTCTGAGAATTCCGGTAGCCACCACAGTTGGTTTCAGTCGTATGGTTCAGGTCAGATGGTTCATGTGCCCCCAAACAAACCATCTGTGGCCTCCTAGATGGTTTACTTGCCCCCAACTAAACCTTTTGAGTAGAACCAGGTGACTAGAACCATGTGCTTAATCCAGTAGCGTAGCGACGCACTCGGGGTCGGCATCGGAGAGCATCTGGCGGATGCGGTCATATTCTGCGTCCTCACCGATGGCCTTCGCGGCATGGCCCAGTGCGGCAATCGCGCGCAGTACGCCTTGGTTTGGTTCGTGAGAGAAGGGGACAGGGCCCCAGCCCTTCCACCCATTGCCGCGCAGGCGGTCGAGGCTGCGGTGGTAGCCGGTGCGCGCATAGGCGTAGGCGGTGATGAATGCGGTGGGCTCAGCGCCCTTGTTCTTGTCTAGTTCTTGCTCCGCCAGCAGCGCCCAGAGCAGCGGGGAATCTGGGTGGGCGACAATTCCCGCGGTGAGATCAGCGGTGCTGTCAGCACCCGGATCGGCGGGCAGATTGATGGGTGGGGGAGCGAGCATGTCTTTCATTTCCATGCCGCCCCACTCTAGCCATGTGGCAGTGAGGCCACCAGAGGGGGCGAGCTTGGATACGACTAGTCGAGGCTAAGGCTGGGGTCCGACTGGCGCCGCGAAGGCTTTGAAGCGTTCGTATACGTCATAAGGGTTACTCGAGAACTGGGAGGGAATTGAACTCGGTTGCTTTAGGTAGTGCGCGTAAGACTGAACCCGCCACTATCAAGCAAGAGATAACCGAGCACAGAACACATAGTGCCATGCTTGCCTGAAAACCAATTGCAGAAAGAAGAACGCCTGCGCTGGTGGAGGCGATGATTGGAAGTAGTCCCATCATTAGGCGTGCTCCTGCCGAGCACTTACCTATCTTTTCAGGGGGTGCAGATAACGCAAGTAGTCCACCAGAGTACGAGTTACATGCGATCGAGGGAATGACGATGAAAAATGCTGCGACTGCGATAAGCGGCCAATAATGGGAAAACACGAGAAGAAATATGTACCACATTAATTCCCAGAGCATGGTTGCTCGGATTATGTTTCTTCCAGGTAATCGCTTGATGAGGTGGTCCTGAAAAAAATCCTCCAACAATCATGCCTAGGGTAAACATGGTTGAAGTTAAGCCGATTATCCAGCCATCAACTTTAAGATAGGCCAACCATAGATCTATGGACGCGATGAGGAAAAAATTGGCAAAATTCGAGCATAAATCGATGCTGAAAATTGCCCGGAGCACCGGATATTTCCAAATCCAAGCCAAAGAATATTTGGTATCGGACCAGAACTCTGTAAATGAATACTTCTGGTCACTGATTGTTTCACCTAGGTTTGCATTGATGCTCCTTGAAGCATATACGGGACCAAGCCCTGACAGGGATTGTGCGATAAAAGGAATAACCGGCGCCAGTCCGTAAAGTAGGCCTCCTAAGGGTAATCCAACCATCCAGATAATGTTGTCTCGAGTTTGGTTACGGCCTTGTGCTTGGACAAGTAAATTCTCTGGGATGATGAATCTCAGAATGGCATTGGTTAGCCCTCCGAAGGTGCCTGTAATCATCCCAGCAAAAATGCTGAAGAAGAATAAGGAGATGAAAGTGAATTTACCCAGGCAGAGGAGTAGGGAAAAGGAAGACCAGATAGCAATCTGACTCAGGCCGTAAAGGAGAAGCAGATTCTTCTTATCGACGCGATCAATGATCATTCCGGCTGGGATGGTCATGATCAAGGAGCCAGCTGAGCTTGCTGCTCCGATGAGACCTGCTTGGCTTAGACTTCCAGTGAGGTGGAAGCTCGCAAGTGAAACAGGGATGGCAATGAGGGATGAACCCAAAGCGCTTGTTGTGTCGGCGAAGAACCACCGTAAGTAATCGGGATGACTCTTGCGTACAATAGTCCAAAAATTTCCACCAGTAGTATTGTGATCTTGCATCGGTTCTCTCTATGTTTTGACAACCGCGACTGGAAACTCATGCGCGCAGCATGAACCCAGCGTCGGATTTTCGAGGTAGACAATTCTCTCGGCGGTGAAATATTGACCCGTCGAAAGCAGCGGTGTGTCAAATAGAAATTACTGATGCAGCAATGAGGACATGGTGTGCTCCAAGTTCCTTACTTAAGCTCTGTGCGAGTTCCTGAAGCGATTTAAAACCTGTAGATTGCAGGATCTAATTCCGCTCTCTCGCATGCAGTGAAATGTGAATCACATAATATCGGTGATTAAAAATCCAGTCAATAGGTTTGATTAAACCCAGAAGCCGGAAACGTTGAGCCCAAAGGAATACAGCGCGCGGCGCAGCACCGGCAGCGAAAGGCCGATGACGGAGGAGGGATCGCCCTCAATGCGGTCGATGAACCAGCCGCCGAGGGCTTCCAAGGTAAAGGCGCCGGCGCATTCCAGCGGCTCGCCGGTGCGGGCGTAGGCCTCGATATCGGCGTCCGAGGCCTGGGCAAAGTACACCGTCGTGCGCGAGGCTTCAACGAAGCGCTCGTTGCCGTAGAGCACGCAGTGGCCGGTGATGAGCTCCGCGGCACGACCGGCCTGCGCGTGCCAGCGATCCACGGTCGCCTCGGGGGTGTGGGGTTTGCCTTGGAGGGCACCGTCGAGAAGCAGCATGGAATCCCCACCCACCACGACGTCCTCGGGATAGTCGGGACCAATGGCCTCCGCCTTCGCGGCAGCCAAGGCGCAGACGATCTCGGCGGGATCAGCACCCGCCAGGCGCTCCTCGATGGCCCGCTCGTCCACGTGGGCCGGGGCGATGACGGGTTCCACGCCCGCACCCCGCAGGATGGACAGGCGGGAGGGGGACTGGGAAGCCAGAACCAGGCGCATGCGCTTAGTAGTAGCGGACGTTGCGGAAGGCGGACGGGTTGAATACGTCACCCGGCTGTCCCCACAGGTCGCGCTCAGAGCGGGTATCGGCGGCCTTGGCGCGCGCCTCAGAGTCGAGCTGGCTGAGCACCGTGGACAGGGCCGCCACCTCAGCGTCGGTGGGGTTGCCGCGCAGAACGGTAAACAGGGAAGCGGTCATTGGACACCTCTACAAAACGATATTGCCGTGCTTCTTCGGCAGGGTCGGAATAATCTTGCGATCCAGCAGGCGCAGGCCCTCAATGAGGGAGCCACGCGTGGCTGCCGGGGTAATAACGGAATCGACGAGACCGCGCTCAGCGGCCTGGTACGGGGTCAGGTAGGCGGCGGCCTCCTCCTCGCTCAGCTCTAGCTCGGAGGCCAGTGCGGGGGCATCGGCCACGGCGATCTCGGCCGTCGGCCACGCATAGGACAGATCCGCGCCGAGCTCCTTGGAGCCGAAGGCGATGTATCCGGTACCGTGCGCGCGGCGGACGATGACGCTGATCTTGCCCACGCTCGCCGCGGAGTAGGCGTGCACCAGCTTGGCCAGCGCCGCCTTCTCCACGTCCAGTGCCGGAGTATCGACGAACTCGATGATGGCAGTATTGAAGGCATCGCACAGGCGGATGAAACGCGCGGCCTTAGCGGCAGCTTCCGCATCGAGGGTGCCGCGGTTAGCGATGATGCCCACCGTGCGTCCCTCGACGCGACCGAAACCGGTGAAGACACCGCGCACCTGGGCGCCGAGCTCAAAGACATCCTCACAGGTGGCGGTGACCACGTCGGCGAGATCGACGGCGCCGTCATCGCCCACGAGGGTATCGAGGACATGGTCGGCGTCGGTGATGTTCTCCTCCACAGAGCCCGCAACGATGGTGGCCTCGGTGCGGGGAGCGGCGGCACGGTTATTCGAGGGCAGGTAGGAGAGCACGCGCTTGGCGACGCTCACCTCGTGCTCCCCATCCGCCTGCAGGTCACCGTCCGGAGCGATAACGACATCGGACAACGCAGCCACGAGCGAGGCCTCCTTCGAGTCCGCGTAGACCGCTGTGACCTGCGGGATGAGGCCGGAAGCGGTGGTGGCGCGGGCAAGGATGCGGGCCTGCATGGCGGAGGAGACAATGCCTTCCTGGGCGCGGGGCTTGTCGCTGGCGACGAGTGCGACGATGGGCACGCCGGTCTTAATGGCGAGGTCGTAGAGCTTGGTGACCTTTTCGCCGTAGACCTCGCCCATGGTGCCGTCGAACAGCGAGGCGTCCTGCGCATAAGCGCAGACCTTGCGGCCGTCCACGGTGCCGAAACCGGTGACGACACCGTCGGTGTAGGGCCGGACGTGCTCGCGGCCGAACTCGGTGGAGCGGTGGCGAGCAAGCGCGTCGGTCTCTACGAAGGATCCGGCATCGAAGAGCGCCTCGATGGCGCTGCGAGCCGCAGGGACCTCTCCCTGCGGCGCACGGGACTCGGTGAGCTTGGCGCTGAGGTCCTCGATCTTGCCAGCGGTCGTCTTCAAGTCAGTCATGGGACACTAGTGTAATACAGTGCGTCTTCTGTACTAATCTGTGCCGATCCGAGTGCGCGTTAGAGCGGGATGTTGCCGTGCTTACGCGCCGGGCGCGCGACGTTCTTGTCGGCGAAGAAGCGCAAGTTTTTGGCAATTGCACTGCGGGTTTCGGAGGGGAGAATGACGGCGTCGATAAGCCCGCGCTCCGCTGCCTTATACGGGTTGAGCATGTGGTCTTCATACTCGCGCTCGAAGGACTTGGTCAGCTCAGCCACGTCGAGGCCCTTTTCGTGGGCTGCCTTGATCTCCTTGCGGTAGATGAAGCCGACGGCGCCGGCTGCGCCCATGACGGCGATCTGGGCGGTGGGCCACGCCAGGTTGACGTCCGCGCCGAGGCCCTTGGAACCCATCACGCAGTAGGCACCACCGTAGGCCTTGCGCAGGGTGACGGTGATCTTCGGAACCGTGGCCTCGGCGTAGGCGTAGAGAAGCTTGGCGCCGCGGCGCAGGATGCCATCGTGTTCCTGATCGGCGCCGGGGAGGAAGCCGGGAACGTCGACCAGCATGATGATCGGGATGTTAAAGGCATCGCAGGTGCGCACGAAGCGGGCGGCTTTCTCGGAGGAATCAATGTCGAGGCAGCCGGCGAAAACCTGCGGTTGGTTGGCCACAAAGCCCACGGTCTGGCCCTCGATGCGGCCGAAGGCGGTCACCACGTTATCGGCGCGATCAGCCTGGATCTCCAGGTAATCGCCGTCATCGGTGAGGGTTTCGATGACTTCCTTGACGTCATAGGGCTGGTTCGGGGAGTCCGGGATGATTTCATCCAGCAGGAGGTCATTGGCAGTCTCTTCGCCCAGCTCCTCGTAGGGCTCAGCCGGTGTCAGCTGGCGGTTATTGGAAGGCAGGTAGGTCAGCAGGTCGTGGACCCAATCCAGTGCTTCCTCGTCGCTAGAAGCGGTGTAGTGCGAGGTGCCCGACTTGTGCATGTGGACTCCGGCGCCGCCGAGTTCCTCTTGGGAGATCTCCTCGCCGGTGACGGTCTTGATGACGTCGGGCCCGGTGACGAACATCTTGGACTTCTCATCCACCATCACGACGAAGTCGGTCAGCGCAGGGGAGTAGGCGTTGCCGCCGGCGCAGGCGCCCATGATGACGGAGATCTGCGGGACGACGCCGGAGGCCTTGACGTTTTGGTAGAAGGTCTTGGCAATCCAGTCCAGGGAGACGGCACCGTCCTGGATTCGGGCGCCGGCACCTTCGTACAGGCCGATGAGTGGACGACCGGTAGTGATGGACAGCTCCATGATCTTGATCATCTTCTCGCCGTAGACCTCGCCGAGGGCGCCTCCGAAGACGGTTCCGTCCTGGGAGAAGATGCAGACCTCGCGGCCGTCGATGGTGCCCCAGCCGGTGACGATGCCGTCAGTGACCGGGCGCTTCTTGCCCATGCCGAAGTCCGTGGTGCGGTGCACGGCGAGCATGTCAGTCTCGACGAAGGAACCTTCATCGAGGAGGTAGTCCAAGCGATCCCGGGCGGTGAGGCGGCCCTGGGCGCGGACTTTTTCGTGGGCCTGTTCGCCCATGGGCTGCGCCGCTGCTTCGCGACGCCTCTTCAGTTCAGCGATCTTGCCTGCGGTGGTGTCGGCGCTCAGGGAGTCAAGCTCCGACAAATGTGAGGAAATAGTCATGTTTCGACAGTGTAGAGAAGTTTTGTATAGGAATGTATAGCGGCACGCGGGTGATTTCTCTCACAGTTCACGTTTGTGCAGGTGAATGGCGGTGTAAAAGGTGAGGGAATCCTCGCATACGGCGCGTCGGGTGCATGTGGGTCAGTGTAGTGGGTGTGTAGTGAGGGGCGTCGAAGGGTGACTCAATGGAAAAGCCTCGCCCCGTAAAAGGGGGCGAGGCTTAGGTTATGTGGTTTTATTCGGGGGTGTCTGCCAGCCAGCCGAGGCTGTAGAGGAAGAGTTCGGCATCTACGAGATCCTCTTCCTTGGGGAAGGTTCCCGTAAGCGTGGCGTAGGACTCTTCGATGTCCGTGTGGGTGGCTGGGATGAGACCGTGCTTGAGCAGATCTTCAGCGATGTGTGATACCAGCGGTGCCGGGTGCACCGTGTCAAGGTTGATTCCGGTGGCACTCTTGAATTCGTTAGTGATGGCGGAAAGGAATCCGGTCAGGGTATTCATTTGGCTCACCTCTCTATTTCTTGTCGTAATGATGCGGCTGTCCGCATCATGGGGTTGAACCAACTATATAGGTAAAATCTCCCAAAAGCTAGCTTTCGTTCACGGCGAGTTAACTTTTAGTTAACCTAGCGAGAAATGTGAGGTGTGTTACGAAGCGTCCTTTAGGCCTCTACAGGCAGCCAAGCGTAGCCATAGGGGCCCAGCTCCACAGGGCCTAAGTCGACGGTCTGATCCGTGAAGTTGTGCAGGCACAACAACTCACCGCGCTGGAATCCCAGAACTCCCGTTTGGCCGGTTTCCACGGCTTCGAAAGGAGCGGTGCCGAGTTCCGGATGCGCTTTACGCTGCTGGATCAGGCTGCGGAGGCGGTGGAGGAGCGAGTCATCGTCGGCAAGCTGCTCCTCTACCGAAACCCCTACGCCGCCGACGATGGGCCGGCGCGTCTGGGCGGAGGTGCTGAACCCTGCGCCCTCGCCGGGCTCCCACTGCATGGGTGTCCGCACGGCATCGCGGTCAGGCAACTCGGGGGCATCGTTCATCCCAATCTCATCGCCGTAGTACAGGAAGGGGGCGCCCGGCAGGGTCATGAGTAGTGAATAAAAAAGCTCAATCTTGCGGTAATCATTGCCCAGCAGCGGGGCAAGGCGCCGCGCGATGCCCACGTGGGCGCGCATCTGATCGTCGGGCAGGTAGTGCTCGTACATGATCGCGCGCTGGTCCTCGTCGACCATCTCCAGGGTCAGCTCGTCGTGGTTGCGCAGGAAGGTGCCCCACTGGCAGCCCTGGGGAAGCTCTGGAAGCTCCGCCATGATGTCGTAGACCGGTGTGGCATCCCCCAGCGCCAGCGCCTGGTAAAGCCGCGGCATCACCGGGAAGTTGAAGACCATGTGGAAGCGGTTGCCCGTGCCGTAGAACTCCATGGTTTCCGCCGGTGGCTGGTTGGCTTCCGCGATCATGATGGCCTCGGGGTAATTCTCGTCGATGAAGGCGCGGATCTTCTCCACAAATTCGACCGTCTCCGGCAGGGACTCGCCGCCCAGTCCATCGCGTTCGTAGAGGTATGCAATGGCATCGAGGCGGAAGCCGTCCACGCCTTTGTCCAGCCAGAAGGAGAGGATTTTGAATACTTCCTCGTGGACCTTCGGGTTGTCGTAGTTCAGGTCCGGCTGGTGGGAGTAGAAGCGGTGGAAGTAAAACTGCTTGCGCTCCGGGTCCCATGCCCAATTCGAGGTTTCCGTGTCAGTGAAGATGATGCGGATCTCCGGGTAGCGCAGCGGATCGTCGCCCCACACGTAATAGTCCCCATAGGGCCCTTCCGGATCGGTGCGGGAGGCCTGGAACCACGGGTGATCGGTGGAGGTGTGGTTGAACGCGAGATCCGTCATGAGGCGCATGCCGCGCGCGTGGAGCTCGGCGACGAGCTCGTCAAAGTCCTCCATCGTGCCGTAGTCAGGGTGGATGGAGTAGTAATCGGCGATGTCATAGCCGTCATCGCGCAGCGGGGAAGCATAGAACGGGGAAAGCCACAGGCAGTCGACGCCGAGCCACTTGAGGTAGTCGAGCTTCTCAATAACCCCGCGCAGCGTGCCCACGCCTTCGCCGGTGGTGTCCTTGTACGAGCCCACGAGGGCCTGGTAGAAAATGGCGTTGTCGTGCCAGCTCATCGGAGATCCTTCCGTTTAGCCCGCCACAGCAGATACTCCGTCAGGCATAGTGCGCCCGCGAGGAGCCCCGGCCAGATGGCGGGGGAGGGGTGAAAAAGATTCAGAACTGCCTGCACCAGCGCCAGGAAGGCGAAGAAGCCAACGAATCCCAGCGCGGTGTCCCACAGCAGTGCGCGGCGCATTAGGCCTTAACACCTCCGGCGGTGAGGCCGGCGACGATGCGGTGCTGGAAGATGAGCACCATGATGATCAGCGGAACCGTCACCAGCGCGCCCGCAGCCATGGTGGCGGCGTAGGGGTACTCGAAGGCTGAGGGGCCGGAGAAGCGCGCGATGGCCACGGTCACCGGCTCGGTAGCGGTGGTGGAGAGCTGCTTAGCCAGCATGAACTCGTTCCACGTCGTGATGAAGGCGATGATGGCCGTGGTAAACAGTGCCGGTGCAGCCAAGGGCAAAAGTACGAGGCGGAAGGCCTGACCGCGGGAGGCACCGTCCACGCGAGCGGCCTCCTCCAATTCCCAGGGCAGCTGGCGGAAGAAGCTCAGCAGCGTGTAGACCGTCAGGGGCAGCGCGAAGGAGATATTCGGGATGATCATCGCGCGGTAGGTACCGATCCATTCGAGGTTGCCGAATAGCTGGAATAGCGGGGTTACCAGCGCGATGGCCGGGAACATCGAGGCGGCCAGAATGATGCCGGTGACAATGCCCTTGCCCGGGAAGTCATAGCGCGCCAAGGCATAGGCGGTAAACACGCCGATGAGGACCGCCACCGCGGTCGTGACCAAGGAAATGATCAAAGAGTTCCCCAGCGCATTGAGGAAGTCATTGCCCTTGTCCGTGGCTAGGGCGTCCCGGAAGTTATCCAGGGTTACGTGCGTGGGCCACGGGGTGGTGTCGAAGGTATGGGACTTGTGCCGCAGGGCGGTGACGACCATCCAATAGAAGGGTGCGAGCCCCCAGAACATGATGAAGAGGATGCCTAGGTAATGGCCGATCTTTTTCATGACTTCTTCTCCTTCTTCTGGCGGGCAGTACCGGAGACATCAGCGCCGAGGAAGCGCACCAAGATGAACGCGACGGTGAAGATAAGCAGGAAGATGAGCGTGGACAGTGCGGAGGCCGAGTTGAAATGCCCCTGGCGCATGTCCTCCACGACGAGCTGGGAAATGGTTGCCGTCGGGGAGTTAGAGGAAGCAGAGATCATGATGACCGGCAGGTCGTACATGCGTAGTGCATCCAGCGTGCGGAAGAGGATCGCCACCATGAGCGCCGGGCGTACCAGCGGCAGGGTGATGGTGAAGAAGGTTTGGATGCGCGATGCGCCGTCGACGCGGGCGGCGTCGTAGACATCGCGCGGAATCATCTGCAAACCAGCCAAAACGAGCAACGCCATGAAGGGGGCGGTCTTCCACACATCGGCGATAATCACCGCGAGACGGGCATAAAACGGGTCTGTGGTCCACGCGATGCGCGTGCCGACGAGCGCGTTGACGATGCCATCCGGGGCGAACATGAACTGCCACAGCTTCGCAGTGACTGCGGTGGGAATGGCCCAGGGGACAAGCACCGCCGCGCGCACGAGGCCGCGACCGCGGTACTCGCCGTTCATCACCAGCGCCATGAACATGCCCAGGATGGTCTCCAGGGCAACCGTGACCACGGTGAAAAAGAGAGTGATCTTCACAGCCGGCCAGAAATCGGTGGCAATGACACCATCAGGGCACGCGGTGGCCTGGCCAGTGGCAGACATGCAGCGATTGGTAATCCAGTACAGGTAGTTTTCAAGACCGGCGAAGGAGCCTTCCTCGAACACTCCCGTGGTGGGGTTAAGCCGTTTGTTGCCCTGGAAGGACAACATCACAGCGCGCACAATGGGGTAGCCGATGACCACAGCCAGCGCTATCAGTGCCGGTGCGATGAGTGCGGCCACACGCAGGTACTGTCTGCGGGGCTGCACGGTAGGCGGTGCTCCAGCCATGCGGTGCCTGCCTTTCTAACTCATAGGGGGAGAAGGGGTTTAACGGGGGTTGGGGAAATCATAGCGGGTAGCCCGGACTTCCTCTGGGCGAAAAGAGCCCGGATCGCAGAAGGAGGCGCGGGCAAGTCACGTGGACTTACTCGCGCCCCCATGCACGCTGGGAAATTAACCCTGCGAAGCGGCTTCGATGGCTGCCTTCATATCCTTCGTGGCGTCATCGACGGACTTGCCTGCGGTGAGCGCCGCGTAGGCGTTATCCTGAACCGCCTTGGAGATGGCGGTGTAGAACGGGGAGACCGGACGCGGTGCGGCGTTCTCCAGGGATTCCTTCAGAGCCGGCAGGTACGGGAACTCTTCGACGAGGGAGTCATCGTCGTAGATGGAAGCCAGCACCGGCGGGAAGGAAGCCTCGGCGAAGGACTTCTGGTTCTCCTCGTTGATGATGAACTTCATGAAGTCCAGGGCCGTAGCCTTGTGCTCGGAGTTGATATTGATGCCGTTGTTGTAGCCACCGAGGGTAGACACCCCGACGCCGTCCTTGCCCACCAGCGGCTGGACCTCAAACTTCACGCCAGCCTCTTCGGCGTTGGTGTACATGTACGGCCAGTTGATGGCAAAAGCGGTCTTGCCCTCAGTGAAAGCAAGGTTGGTCTCCTCCTCCGTTGTGGCGGTGGAGTCCTTGGAGATGGTGCCGTCCTCGTAGGCGTCGACAAGCGCCTGCAGGCCTTCCTTCGCCTCGTCCGAGTCAACGGCGACGTTGCCCTCGTCATCCAGGATGGAGCCGCCCCAGCCCTCGATGAAGCCGGCGGTGTTCACGGTGAGACCCTCGTACTGCTTGAGCTGGGTGGTCAGGCAGGAAGCATCATCCTTGATGGCCTCACAAGCAGAAGCGATGTCGTCGAACTTCTCCGGAGCCTTGTCCGCCAACTCGGTGTTGCGGAAGAGCAGCTGGCCGTTGGTGTTCTGCGGCAGCGCGTAGAGGGTGTCGTTGTAGGTGGCGGATTCCACGGTGGGCTCCAGCAGTCCGGAGGTATCCACCTCGAGGTCACCGGTCAACGGTGCCAGCCACTGGTTAGCGGCGAAGTCCGCGGTCCAGACCACGTCCAGCGCCATGACATCGTAGTCAGAGTTGCCCGCCTGCAGGGACTGCACGAGGGTCTCGCGCTGTGCGTCGGCCTCGCCGGCGAGCTCCTTGAGCTCGACCTTCTCATCTGGGTGCTCGGCGTTCCATGCCTCGATGATGGGCGTGATCTTGTCGGTATCGTTCTTGCCCATGGCAAAGGTGATGGGGCCGCGGCCGTCACCATCCGTCGAGGCGGCATCGGAGCCAGTGCTTGACGACGATCCCTCGTCGCTCGACGAGCAACCCGCCAAGGTCAGAGCAAGGGCAGCGGTGGTAACGACTACGCCGCGGCGGACAGAGCGCAGCGAGCTAGGGAGAAACGGCTTCTTCATGGAGTATTCACCTTTCGGAAAACTTCTGGTGACTTCAAAATAGGGGATCACCCCCACAGTGCACGTGGTTTTGACGTTTAATTCACTCAAAATGGGGGTAAAACTACCCCTGATTCTTCTTAAACCTCGATGCGCTGTCCGGTTTCAGGATCGAAGCGGTGCGCCTCCCGGGGGTTGAAGGTGAGGACGACGTTGTCCCCGCGCTGTGGAACGTTATCGCTCGCGCGGGCAACGAAGCGCTGCTCACCCACCATGACGTAGACGAAGGACTCGGAGCCTAGCTCTTCTACGAATTCCACGGTGCCTTGGAAGCCCACCGGTCCCTTGTTGATGAACATCTTCTCTGGGCGAACGCCAACGCGGCCACCGTTGTAGTCAAAGATGTTCATCGCGGGGGAGCCGATGAAGCCGGCGACGAATTCGTTAGCGGGGGAGTCGTACAGCTCGCGCGGCGGTGCAACCTGCTGCAGGACACCGTCCTTGAGCACGGCGACGCGGTCTCCCATGGTCATGGCCTCCACCTGGTCGTGGGTGACGTAGACGGTGGTGGTGCCGAGGCGCTGCTGGAGGCTGGCCAGCTCCGCACGGGTTTGCACGCGCAGCTTGGCATCCAGGTTAGATAGCGGCTCATCCATGAGGAATGCCTTGGGCTCGCGCACGATGGCGCGGCCCATGGCGACGCGCTGGCGCTGGCCACCGGATAGATCCTTCGGCTTACGCTCCAGGTACTCCGTTAACCCTAGAGTCTTCGCGGCTTCCTCTACCTTGGCTTTGATTTCAGCCTTGGGCATCTTGGCCAGCTTGAGGGCGAAGCCCATGTTCTGGGCCACGGTGAGGTGCGGGTAGAGGGCGTAGTTCTGGAAGACCATGGCGATATCGCGCTCGCCGGGCTCGAGCCCCGTGACGTCTTTGCCATCGATGAGGATGCGGCCGCTGGAGACCGGTTCAAGTCCTGCGAGGGCGCGCAGGGTAGTGGACTTACCGCAGCCGGACGGGCCGACGAGGACTAGAAACTCGCCATCCGCGATCTCGAGATTGAGGTCTTTGACCGTGGGGTTCTCGGCGCGGGGATAGGTGATGCCGACGTTCTCAAAAGTGACCTTTGCCATGCACATACACTAGCACTCGCTGCGGACACAGTGCGCGTGGTCGAGTACTAACGGCGGGTAGGGTTGGCAGTATGACAGCTCTAAATCTTGACCGCATCCGCGAAGCTCTCGACGGTGATTTTTCCGTCATCGATTACACCGAGTCCACTGGCTCGACCAACACCGATCTCATGGAGGCGGAGAAGGTTGCCGATGGCACCGTGCTGCTCGCCAACGAGCAGGTGTCCGGCAAAGGCCGCTTGGGCCGTCAGTGGGTGAGTCCGGCTGGATCCCAGCTCATTTTCTCCGTGCTCATCCTTCCGGATTCGCTCGACCACTTGGGCACCCTGCCTCTAGCCGCAGGTTTGGCGGTGACGGATACCGTCGAGGGAGCGGTACTCAAGTGGCCGAATGACGTGCAGATCGACGGCAAGAAGCTCTGCGGCATCCTCGCGGAGGCCGGTCCGGTGGGTGAGGCCTTCAAGTCTGCTCCGAAGACGGAGGTCTCCAAGACAGAAGTCAACAAGGCAGAGATCAATAAGGCTGAAATAAACAAAGCGGAGATCAACAAGGCTGAAATCAACAAAGCTGAAGTGAATAAGGCCGAAATCGCCCCGAAGACAGAGGCCGCTAATCCGCCCTCAGCCCGCGTGGTCGTGGGCATGGGCATCAACGTGACGTTGACGAGGGAGGAACTGCCCATCGAGGCCGCAACCTCTCTCGCGCTCGAGGGGCTTGATACCGACCGCACCGAGCTGGCCATCACCGTGCTGAAGAACCTGCGCCACCGCATCACCCAATGGGAGAAGCAGGATCCGCAGCTCATGGCTGATTACCGCAAGGTTTGTTCTTCGATTGGTCAGGAAGTCCGCCTCGAAGCCCCGACGGGCGATGTGACCGGCACTGTTGAGGGCGTGGCGGACGACGGCCGTATCAACGTCGGCGGTGAGTACTACTCCGCGGGTGATGTCATCCACCTGCGCCCAGCTGGTCAGTAGCGAGTTGGGAGTGCGTGCTTTTTGGAAGGATCGAAAGGTGTTTTAAAAGGGCACGCCGGAGCGAAAGATCACATTGGAAAACGGCGTTGTTGACCCAGTGCGCACCACGAAAGAGGCGTCGGCGACTTGACGTTTGAGCTCCTCGTGCGCGACTTCCGTAAGTGGGATGCTGGGAAGCAGCGTCCGAACCTCTGGCGGAGTGGAATCCGCAATCGTGGCTGCCTCTACTACTACTTCGGCGAGTAACGCGGAAAGCGTATCGCCGAAGGAAGGGATGCCAAAGGTTAACGTCAAATCAATAACTGTCACATCCTGCGGTATGGGAAGCCCGCAATCCGCGATAACAAAAGTATCGGTGTGCCCAAGGCGCGCAACGGCGCTGGCGAGTGCAGGGTTGAGGATTCCAGATTTACGCATTGTCCACCTCCGGTAAGCGTGAAGAAGTAGTTGGGTAAGAAGGTTGTGCTCCATTGCCGGTTGTAGCGAAAGCTCCGACGCGGGCAGCGAATGAGGCCGCGTCGATGAGTGAGTCGCCCTGCAAGAGTCGGGAGCACAACGCGCCGGCGAAGGCGTCGCCAGCACCGGTGGTATCTATGGTGGTCACGCGTGGGGTAGGTATATCCGTGCCGCCTTCCGGGGTGGCTACATACGCTCCATGCGCGCCAAGGGTTAAGACTACGGAGCGGAAGCCAGCCTCAATAAGTCGGTGAGCAAGCTCGTGAGGGGTGCCATCGGAGGGAAGACCGAGCTGCTCCAAAATGAGACCAGCCTCGTGCTCATTGGCAAGAAGCGGATTGGCTTGCAGCAGGCTTTCACAGTCGACTTGGACAACAGGGGCGAGGTTAACCACGACGCGTCCATTGCTGTGTTCTACTGCGGCTTGAAAACCGGAAGCAGGGATTTCACCTTGTAGGAGAACAATGTCGGCATCGGCGATGGTGGAGGCGCGAGCGGCGACAAAATCTGAGTCGACTTGAGCATTAGCGCCGGGGGAAATGACGATGGTGTTCTCGCCGTCGGCGGAAACAGTGATGACAGCGAGGCCAGTATTGGTGTCTACCTGCTCTACTGCACTGAGATCGATACCCGAGGTCCGCATGTAATGCATAGCGGGTTCCGCATAGGGATCAGACCCTACGGCGCCAACGAAAGCGACATGCGCACCAAGTTGGGCCGCGGCCACTGCCTGGTTTGCGCCCTTGCCCCCGGCTAGGATTTCACCGCCAGAACCCAGCAGGGTCTCTCCGGGCTGAGGGTGGCGCTCGGCGTGGACGATGAGATCGGCATTGATAGAACCGACGACAGTTAACTTGCTCATTGGAAATCCTCTACGTTGTCGCGGGTAACGGTGATGACTTCTACGGGGACAGATTTCTGTGCCTTTTCACCATGCAGGAGTTGTGCGGCTTGCTCGATGGCGCGGGCACCGAGCTCGGCTGGTTGCTGAGCGATAGTAGCTTCCAGCTTGCCGTCCTTGACAGCCTTAAGTCCGTCGAAAGTACCGTCAAAGGCCACGATCTTGACCTCGGAACCAGCGCGCGATCCCAGGGCTTCGACGGCGCCAAGGGCCATTTCATCGTTCTCCGCAAAGATGGCCTTGATGTTCGGGTTGGCTTGCAAAAGGTTGGTGGCTACATTGAGTCCCTCTGTACGATCAAAATTTGCTGACTGTTTAGCAACCACCTTGATGCCCGGGTACTTGGCAATCTGTGACTCGAAACCCTTGCCACGTTCGCGCGAGGCCGACGTACCTGCGGTGCCCTGCAGGATGAGGATGTCACCTTCTTCGCCGATGGATTTGGCCAGCTGATCTGCTGCTTGGGCACCGCCGGCGACATTGTCGGAGGCAACCATGGAATCCAAATCTACGCCGTTAACGTCGCGGTCTACACCGACCACAGGGACACCATTGTTCTTGATTCCGCGTACTGCCGGAGCTACAGCATCGGAGTCTGTGGGGTTAACAACCACTACTTTCGCGCCCATCGACGTAGCGTTGCCGAGTTGATTGACTTGCTGAGCAGGATCATCCGAGGCGTCTTGGATATCGAGGGGGACTCCGAGTTCTTTGGCCTTGTCCTGTGCGCCATGGCGTAGCTCAACGAAGAAGGGGTTTGTCTGGGTTGATAGCGCAAGAGTTATGCGCTGACGGTCTTCCTCAGAGCGGTTGCATGAGACCAAACCCAATGCGACAACGGCAACGAGAACTGCAGAAATGATCTTTTTCATGAGGCGCTCCTTAGTTGGCCGTCTTATTGCGGAAGACGTCGAAGCCCACGGCCAACGCGATGACTAAACCGATGACGATTTGCTGCCAGAAGGAGGAAACATTGAGGAGGTTGAGGCCGTTTCGGATGACAGCCAGCAAAATAGCGCCAACCAGAGTTCCCGTTGCTTTGCCTTGTCCACCAGACAGTGAGGCACCACCGATGACGACTGCGGCGATGGCATCCAGCTCATAACCGGTGCCTGCTTGCGGTTGTGCAGATTCGAGTCGGCCCGCCATAACCATGCCTGCCCACGCTGCGAAGAACCCAGAAAGCGCGAAAACTGCGATCTGGATGCGCTTGACTGGGAGGCCGGAGAGGCGAGCTGCTTCGAGATTTCCTCCGATCGCGTACATGGAACGGCCGAGCACAGTGCGCTCGAGGATGAACCAACAGAGGAGCCCCGCGATCACCATCATGATGATGGGCACGGGGAGGCCGGCGACGTCGCTGCCAAAGAAGTTGACCGAAGGCGCGGTCTCAATGGGAGAGCCTTGCGAGATGACGAGGGTTAGGCCACGCGCAATAGACATCATTGCCAGTGTTGCAATGAAGGAGGGAATCTTTCCCCACGCAGTGGCCATTCCACAGATAGCGCCCGCCAAGGCACCCACACCGAGACCAATGAGGAGAGTCAGCCAGCCCGGAAGCCCAGCAGTGGAGAACATATAGGCCGACACCATAGCGCCAAGAGCGGCTACAGAACCGACAGAAAGGTCGATTCCCGCGGTAACAATGACGAAGGTCATGCCGAAAGCCAGGATGGCCACGGTGGCTGCCTGAATGCCTACATTAAGTAGATTCGTTACGGTTAAAAAATACGGGGTGGCGATGAAAAGCGCTATGCACAGCGCGATGAGGCCGACGAGAGCGCCATTGTTCAGAGCCCAGTTGGTTACACGATTCTTGGTCATAATTAATCCTTGGGGTCGTGGCTAGCGGAGTTAGTAGCGGCAGCGGAGGTTGCTGAAGTTACGTTGGCTACGGCGAGGGTCATGACCTCGTCTTGAGTGGAGTCTTTTGGCAGTTGTCCGGCAAGTTGGCCCCCTGACATGACGAGGATCCGGTCAGACATTCCAAGTACCTCTGGTAGATCAGAGGAAGCCATGAGGACCGCGCCACCGGCTGCCGTAATCTCGTTAATGATGTTGTAGATTTCGACCTTGGCGCCTACGTCGACGCCGCGGGTTGGCTCATCGAGTAAGAGAACTTTTGAGTTGGCGAGGACCCACCGGCCGAAGACTGCCTTTTGCTGGTTTCCGCCGGAGAGATTGCGGATAGCCTGGTCAAGCCCGGACATCCGTATACGAAGTTTTTCTGCCACTTCTCCCGCACGCCGATGTTGGCCAGAACGGTCCGCAATCCCAGCTCTAGCGGTGGGGTAGAGCGTCGCGAAACCGAGATTGTCTGCTACCGAAGCATCCAGGACTAGCGCCTGTGCTTTCCGGTCCTCGGGGATATGTCCCACTCCGGCGCGAATTGCGGCGCCGATGTCGCCACCTCGAAGTTCTTGGCCATTCACACGAATGGATCCTGAATCGTAGGTGTCTGCGCCAGCAATGGCACGAATGATCTCCGTGCGGCCAGCGCCGACAAGTCCGGCGAGACCGACAACTTCGCCGGAGTGGACCTCGAAGGAGATGTCCTGAAACGAACCTTGTGTAGTCAGGCCTGCAACTTCAAGCAAGACATCGCCGCGCTCGGGCGGAGTGTCGCGCGGGTACTGGTTTTCGATACTGCGACCGACCATCAGCCGGACCAGTTCATCCTCATCTGTATCGGAAGGGACCTCGGCGATGAAGGCACCATCGCGCAGTACGCAAATGGTCTCCGCGATCCGTGCCAGTTCATCCAGGTGGTGGCTGATAAACACCATCGCCACGCCTTTTGCTTTGAGTCCTTCGAGAACTGTAAAGAGCGCATCGACTTCTTTGCCGGTCAACGCGGCTGTGGGTTCATCCAAGATAAGGATGCGCGCATTCATGGAAAGGGCTTTGGCGATCTCAACCAGCTGCTGCTTGGCGACGCCCAACTCACCCACCGGAGTATCCAAGTCAACATCAAGTCCGATGAGGTGTAGGGCTGCTTGTGCTTGAGCCTTGAGATGCTTGCGGTTGACAAGTCCGTAGCGTTGCGGAGTGCGACCGAGCACAATGTTTTCAGCCACTGACATCGTCGGCACCAAGTTGAGTTCTTGGTGAATAGTGGCGATACCGAGGGCCTCGGAGGCCTTAGTATCGGGGATTCTAACTTCTTTGCCATCTACTAGTATGCGGCCAGAGTCCGGTTCGTGTACGCCCGCAATCATTTTGATGAGCGTGGACTTACCGGCGCCGTTTTCGCCCAAAAGAGCTTGAACTTGGCCTCGCCGAACGCTGAGGTCGACCCCTTTAATGACATCAACGGGGCCGAAGGACTTGGTTACGCCTTCAAGTTTTAGGACGGTTTCACTCATGTGAGTTCTCCAGGGAATCGGTAGGCGGTGGACATTCGTGGGATATAGCGGGTATCGATGACCGTCGATTCGGGCTGCCGCTTGTTATCAATTGCGTCAACCAAGCGAGCGGTAGCTTCTTCTCCCATGCGCGTAACGTTCTGGTCTATGACAGAGATTGGCGCTGGTTGGAAACGTAAAAAGATGAAGTCATCGAAGCCAACTAGTGCGATTTCTTCACCAATTCTTTTGCCAGCGTTATGGCAAGCTTCTAGCGCGCCTGCGGTCATCATGGAATCGCCTGCGACTATGGCTGTGACGCCTTCTTGAAGAAGCGCGATGGCGCCCTTGTATCCAGATCGGTGGCGGAAGCTGCCGTGATGGATGTGGATATCCATTCCGGTTGTTGCATCCTTGAATGCGTTGAGGCGCTCGCGTCCGGTGGACGTTTCTTGGGGGCCAGAGAGATAACCAATTGACGTGTGTCCCTTGCTCTTGAGCTGGGCCACGGCCGCATGTATCCCAGTAGTTGGGTTTGAGACCACGGCTGGGAGGTTTTTAAGAGAACGATCGATGAGTATCAGTGGGCGAGATTCCGCCGCGCGCTGCAGTGCATCTTCTGCACCTTCGAGCGGGACACTGATGATTCCGTCTACCTGGCGTTGGGAGAGGGTGTCGAGGGCCTTGGTTAGGCGCTCTGGGTCTTCTCCGCAACTGGTAATTATGGTCGAGAGTTTGCGCTTATTCGCTTCTTCTTCCACTGCAGCGGCCATGGCGGCAAAATAGGCATTGTCCAAGTTGGGGATGATGAGCCCTATGGCGTCGGACCGAGAGTTTCTCAAGGCTCGTGCCTGAGCGTTGGGCAAATAATTGAGCTGTTGCGCAATGCTCATTACCTTTGCCCGTGTTTTCTCGGAGATAGCAGGATTTCCGGCAAGGGAACGCGAGGCGGTGGAAACTGAAACCCCGGCCGCAGCGGCAATATCTTTTAATGTGGCTCCAGTCATGAAATCCTCCTTCCTGTGGCTTCTAGTGCAATCGATTGCACAGGTGTTTCTCAACCTACTGCCGGCCTTTCCCGCTGTCAAGGGTTTTGTGTCGTGCACTAGTCGTCGTGCGCTAGTCGTGAGGTCTAGAAATTTCCGTGCACTGGCCCTTTCTGGGAAGAGAGGTAACCCCGGCGGAACGCGCTAGATTGCCGCATATCCCGCATCGCGCTTTTCACAAGGCGTCTGTCAGAAGGCATTAGTCAAAAGGTGTCTTTACTCCCAAAGACGCCTTTTGCAGGCCGACAGATGGTGTTTTCAGGGGCAAAGACGCCTTTCGACTGACGCCTTTTAGGAAATGCCATGTGCGATGCCGCGCCGGGCCGCCGGACTGCCGAGGCTAGGAGGCGGTCACCCCTCACGCTCGGGTAGCGGGGGAGGACCGTGGAACGAGTGGGAAGGTAGGTACCATGTGCCCCATGAACCTCATGCAGATGGGCCGCGGCGAGGTTGTGCGCGCGGACATGACCGCCCCGTTTCGGACACTGCTCTTTCCCTTTTTAGAGCTCGTCGTCGTCACGGGTGTGTGCTGGATTGCCATCGGCTGGTGTGACTATAACGGCATTGACTTGGCGATTCGCAATGGCTTAGTAGCTTTATGGGCCCTGCTTGCCGTCTGGCGCTTCATCGTGCCCCTTGCCAAGGCCCGCCGCAAGCGCTTCATCGTGACCAACCTGCGCGTCATCGCTCGGGAAGGCAAGCACGTCGATTCGATCCCGCTCACTGATATTCGTGGTGCGCGCCGCCGTCGCGGTGGGATTTCGCTGGCACTTCACGGCTATGAGAAGCCGATGTATTTCCCATCCATCCCCAAAGCCAAACGCGTCGAGGACATCCTCAACGAGCAACCGGTCTGGGGTTAGTCCTTAATCTCCGTCGTGTGCAGCTGCTGGTCTAGGTCATCAGGCGCCAGGTTGGCGGAGCGGAATTCGTGGGTCAGCGGCAGGCGCAGGTCGAGGTCCGTGCCGGGGCACAGTTCAATCGTGGCCTCATCCACCGTGTAGTCCAGCACGTGCCCGCCGGAGGTACGCGCAGCGTCGATGAAGTGCACGTGGCATCCGGGCACGGAGATTCCCTTCTCAAAGACCGGCGTGCGGAAACCACCGATGATGCCCTCGACGTCGTCAAAGCGCAGCTCCTTGTCACCGCCCACCGCCTGCGCCATCGGCGGGTAGGGCTTGCTCTGCTTGACCACCGTGCGGGTAACCACGTTGCTGAAGCGTCCGGTGATACGCACCGCGTACATGTAGTTGGCGGAAGGCTCGACCTCATCGATGAAGGCCGATAGCTCCTCGCGCTTCAATCCTTTGGGGGCGGCCACCTTAATACGGGGGACAAAGTTCGTGGCTACCGCGAAGGGGGTTCCCTGGTCCAAGTCAGCCACCGTCGCGGTTCCATCACCGCGCAGCTGGTAGCACACGCCGTCGAGGATAATCATCTCCCCGTCCAGCGCATCGAAGGTGCCGATGCCGAAATTGCCCTTGCCCAAGAGCTCGCCGATGGTCATTTCGCCGTCGTAAATGCCATCCAACAGCGCGGTCATGAGGGAGTTCTGAAAGATGGTATGCCGGACGATCATGGCCCCAAGGCTAGTATTGAAAGAGTGAGTGAACAACACAAACCCCTCGTTACTGTTTATGGAGACGGCCAGCTTGCACGCATGATGCAGCCGGCCGCCGCGGAGCTCGACATCCACCTGCGCGTGCTGGCCTCCGCGCCAGACAAGTCCGCCGCCCAGGTGATCCCGGACGTCGTTTTGGGCGACTACCACGATCTCGACGTGCTCACCGCCGCTTCGGAAGGCGCGGACGCAATTACTTTTGAGCACGAGCACGTCCCCACGGAGCACGTCCAGGCGCTCATCGCCGACGGTCTCAACGTTCAGCCCCAGCCTTCCGCCCTCCTCTACGCGCAGGACAAGCTGCTCATGCGCCAGAAGCTGGCCGAGCTGGGCGCCCCGGTGCCACGCTTTGCTGCTATCGACTCGGTGGAGGATGCGCGGGATTTTGCCGCGCTTGTCGACGGTCACGTGTGTCTCAAAGCCCGCCGCGGCGGCTACGACGGCCATGGCGTGTGGTTCCCCTCTGCGGAGGAGCTGGAGCCGCTGGTAGAAGAGCTTCTCGCGGCAGGCACCCCGCTGATGGCTGAGGAAAAAGTGGCCCTTACCCGCGAGCTGTCCGTGCTCGTCGCCCGCCGCCCCTCCGGCGAAGTGAAGGCTTGGCCGGTCACCGAGTCCGTGCAGCGCGATGGCATTTGCGCCGAAGCTTTCGCACCCGCCCCGAACCTGTCCCCGGAGTTGGCAGAGCGCGCCATTCAGGTAGGCATCAAGGTAGCTACCGAGCTCGGCGTGACTGGCGTGCTTGCAGTGGAGCTCTTCGCCTTTGCGACGAAGCAAGACGCCGGCGCCATCATTGCGTCCGCCTCGGGTGCCCCGGGAGTATGCGTGGCGGAAGACATCGCCGTCAACGAGCTGGCGATGCGCCCGCACAACACCGGCCACTGGACCCAGGATGGTTGCGTGACCTCACAGTTCGAGCAGCACCTGCGCGCCGTGTTGGACCTGCCGCTTGGCTCCACCGCGCCATTGGCTCCCGTAACGGTCATGGCTAATGTGCTGGGTGCTGAGGAGGATCCACAGATGCCCATGCCGCAGCGAGTCCGCGAAGTGATGGAGCGCTACCCAGAGGCGAAGGTCCACCTTTATGGCAAGGACCACCAGCCGGGCCGCAAGATCGGCCACGTCAATGTCGTCGGCGATGACGTCGAGGAGACCCGCCACATCGCTCACGATGCTGCCCACTTCCTCGTCCACGCCCAGTGGGCTTAATCCCGCAGCGAGCTTAAGCCTTAGTAAAGAAGGAGATTTTTCATGGAACCTCTCGTCGGCCTGATCATGGGATCCGATTCCGACTGGCCCACCGTCAAGCCCGCCGCCGAGGTGCTCGCCGAGTTCGGCGTGCCCTTTGAAGTGGGCGTCGTCAGCGCGCACCGCACCCCAGAAAAGATGTTGGCTTATGCCAAGTCTGCCCACGAGCGCGGGCTCAAAGCCATCATCGCTTGTGCCGGTGGTGCGGCCCACCTACCGGGCATGGTTGCCGCGGCCACGCCGCTTCCGGTGATTGGCATCCCGCGCGCGCTGAAGGATCTCGATGGTCTCGACTCACTGTTGTCCATCGTGCAGATGCCGGGCGGCGTTCCGGTGGCCACCGTATCCATCGGTGGTGCCAAGAACGCCGGCTTGCTCGCCGTGCGCATCCTCTCCGCGGGCGACCCAGCCCTCGTGGAGAAGATGGCGGCCTACCAGGAGAACATGGCCGCCGAGGTAGAGAAGAAGGACGAGAACCTGCGTTCCCAGCTCCTCGGCGAATAAAGCGGGAAGTCGACCGGGGAGATTGATCTTAAGAGCCGACTACGCACATACTCATGCTGACCAGTATGCACGCTAAGCTAGCGGGCATGCAGTTTCCGCTTCTGGTGTTGGGCGCGCGCGTGGAGGGCAGCGAGCCCGGCTCGCTGCTGCGCAGCCGCTTGGACCGCGCGGTGGTGATGGCTCGCATGCTGCCGGAGGAGCCGATCATCGTATCCGGTTACGGGGAAGCGGAGCCGATGGCGCGCTACCTCATCGAGCGGGGCGTTAATCCGGAGCGGATTCGCCTCGAACCACTCGCTACGAGCACCAACGAGAATCTTGAGCGCGCACATGCGCTGTGCCCGGACTATAGCTACTTCCGCGTTGTGACCAATGACTTCCACGTGCTGCGCACCCGCATGTGGGCCTGGCACCTAGGGATTCGGGTCCGCACGCATGGTGTTGGCACCCCGCGAAGAGACCGCCCGTGGAACTACCTGCGCGAGGTAGTGGCGACCCCGCATTCGCTGCTGCGCATCGTGTGGCGGCGGCTTGTGGCCTAGGCACCGAAGAACATGAGCACGATGGCGATGAGCCAAATGACAAACCAGTGGCGCTTCTGCGGCGTGGTCGGGTTGGCTTTCTGCTGCAGCGTCTTGATGAAGTACCACGCGCCGGGCAAAGCGAAGCCGAGGCCGAAGGCTACGTCGCCATCGGTAATCGCGGTGAAGCCGACCAAGAATGAGAACAGGCTGAGCAGGCCCTTGAAGACGGAAAAGCGGTGAACCTTGCCGCCCGTTGAGTGCTGCTCGAGGGAATAGTCCTGCAGCGGGGCCGGGGCGTATGCGTGCTCAGACTCGGCAAAAGGCTCAGCAAAAGGATCCGCGAAAGGCGTCACAGGCGGAGTCGCAGAAGGCGCCGCATACGCCTCACGCGCGGGCTCCGCGAAGGGGTTCGCTCCACGGCCGCTGAAAGGCTTGGCCGGCTCCTCAAAAGGATTGGAGTCAAAGGGATTGCTCATGCGATTTACCCTAGGCCACCAGTGCGCCGAACCCCGAATTAGAGCTTAGCCAGCGTCTTCGCGATGCCCTCTTTCAGCGTCGCCCGCGATTGCTTCATCGGATGCGCAATTGCGCGCAGGCCCATGTACGCAATCTGGTCCGCCGCCCGGTTCAGCGGGTCACCCGCATGCCCCATCACCCGACGGATGGTTACCTCGCAGATCCCCTCCACGTCGTGCCATGCCTGCTGGAAGCGCGAGCGCGAGCCCGAGGATAGCCCCCGCCACATGCCGCGGGAGCGCACCGCCTTTGAGCCCTTCGTCCGAATCTGCTCCACCGCCTCCAAGGCGGCGACGGAGTCCGACTCGATGATCGCCTTGGTTGCGCCAACCTTGAGCAGGTACTTCAGTGCGAGCGTCAAGGATTCGAGCTCAAGCTCATCGGTGCTCGCCGTCGTCTTGCGCGTGCGCAACCGGTAGTCGCCATTGCTGGCCACGAAGCACATGGAGCCCTTGAATACCGTGTCCGAGGAGGCATCCGTGGCGATGCGCACGGTAGCGCCCTCCGGCCAGGAGGAGGCCGTCGAGAAGTTCGGCCACCAGTGCGCTTTCGGCGTTTCTACCTTTACTACCTGCTTCTTGCGCGGCGCCTCGCCCTCCTTCTTCGCGCGGCGCGAGGTGATGCCGGCCTGCTTGCGCCGGACGGAGCTGGCACTTTTCGATGCCCTATTCTCCTCCGCAAAACTCCCCGTCACGGTGTAACCGCGCTCCTCCAACGCAGCCCGCAGCGCTGCCTGCCGGCGGCCGGTGACGATCCACTTGCGCCCCCGAATATTCTTCGTGGCCTTCTCCAATTCGCGGACGGCCACCTCAACGATGTCGCCCTTCATGATCTGGCCCTTGCGCACAAAGCGCGTCTTCGTGGTGTTGACGGCGATGACCCAGCCGTCGATAGTCCCGTCCTCCGCAGAATCCCAGCGCTCGTCCCACAGTGCAATGGCCACGTGCACAGGTGCTGAGATCATGTGTTTAGTGATCTTGCGCGTGCCGTAGGTGCGCGACTGCGTGCCCGTCAGGGCGGAGAGCTCGAGAGGTTCCATCCCCTTTAGTAAACCATTTGATCAGTCCGCTGTAACGCTTGGGCGTCTGGTGCAACATACTCAGTGAGCCCAATAGGAATCTGGAGTTAATTAGTGTCTGTCCTTACCTTGCCTGGTTCGCGCAAGCGGGAGTTCTCCCGCCTGTTCCGCGAGCATTATCCGGCGGTGCTGGCCTACCTGCGCCGCCGCGTCCCACCGAGCCATGCCGAAGAGCTGGCGGCCGACGTTTTCGAGCGGGCGTGGGCCGGCTTCGACTCGTTGCGCGGCACGCCGCTGCCGTGGCTGTATGGCATCGCCCGCAACGTGATGCGCGAGTTCTACCGCACCCGCCGGGAGACGGAGAACCTCGATGATCACGAGCTGGAGTCCTACGCCGGCTATGACGCTGTCGATGCCAACCTCGACATCACGCGCGCGCTGATGCAGCTCTCGCACGCCGAGCGCGAAATTCTCACTCTCCACGCCTGGGAGGGGCTCGACCATCCCGATATCGCCGAGGTCCTCGGCATTTCCCGCAACAACGTGCGCGTTCGCCTGCACCGCGCACGCACCCACCTTTCCGAACTCACAGGAGAAACCGATGTCTAACTCTCTCGACAAACTCCGCGCCGCCAACCCCGTTCCCGACACCGCGCTTGACGACGCCTCCCTCACCCGCTCCGAAGACACCCTCGTAAAGATCACGAAGGGCTGCCCCACGTGGACCATTGCGGCGGCGTCCGTCGCGGTGCTCGCGCTCATCGGCGGTGCCTTCCCGCTGCTCAATAACTCGGAACCCGTCGCCTCGGCTGCGGAGATTCTGACCCAGGCCGGCGAAGCTGCAGCTACCCAGCCCGATGCCGTGGATAAAGGCGTGACCGCGAAGGAATACATGAAGCGCGTCGATACGCTTGGTGATGCCACGGCAATCACCGAATATGCGGTGGATGCTGGCGGTGCCGTGGAGGTGTCCTCGCAGGGCGAGGTGCCGGGCTTCGATCCGCAGCCTTCCATCAACCCGGAGGACCTCGTCGTTGCGACGGATCGTGCTGGGCTGGAAAAGCTGGCGGATTCCGCCCCGAATCGCGCGCTAGGCGCGTTGGAGCTGCTGCTCCAGCCGGGACTGAGTAGCGAGCAGCAGAAGATCGCCTATGACATGCTGGCGGACGCGGACGGCAATGAGGTCGGCACCGTTGAGGGCGAAGGCGAGGACCAGCTGGTCACCGTGATTCGCGATTCCGACCGCGTCTCCTTCTCCGTCCTGCCCGCCACCGGCCAGTTGGTGCGCGTGGTTGGACTCGTAGGCCCAGACGTGGAAACCACCATCGATGCCACCGCCATTTTGGACTGCGTATCCGTCACGGGCCTGGAGGGGCCGGACCGCATCTCGCTGGCCTGTGCGGATAACAACTACTTGGTCAACCAACTTGAATGGCAGCACTGGGGTGCCGATTCCGCGGAGGCAGACGGCGTGGCCATCGAGAACAACTGTGATCCCAACTGCGCGGAGGGCGAGTTTAGCGAGGATCGGGTGAAGGTGGTCGTCGACAAGCGCGTGGCCTGCGGCTACCACGCCGAGGTCTACTCCCGCGTGCGCGTGCAGTACCCGGATGGGCGTGAGGAAGAGCAGCAGATTGGTTGTGCGCCCTAGGTAAGTTGGCGCAGGGCGAACTGGCCGTACATGTCACCTAAAGCCTCGGCGGTGTAATCACCGTCGGGGCTGAACCATTGGGCCACGCCGATGCCCATATCGATGAGCGCCCAGCAGGCGATTTTGAGGTTCTCCGCGTGGAAGTCGCCCTCGTTGACCACGGCCATCCAGCGGGCGACATAATCGCGGCGCAGCTGCAGGACGACGGACTTGTGGGGCTCTTCGAGGTTGGTGAGCTCGTTGTTGACCACGCGGACGCGCCGGGCGTGGGTGGCGTGGTAGATGACGTGGGCTTTCATGGTGGCGACGAGCTTGTCGCGGGGATCGCTCAGCCCGGCGAGGCAGGCGGCGTTGGCGCGCAGGAGGTCCTCCATGGCGGTGATGGTGACTTCGGCGAGAAGCTCTTGTTTGGAGGAGTAGTGGTTGTACAGGCTGGAGGCGCGCATGCCGACGGCTTTGGCGATGTCCTCCATGCCGGTGGCGTGGTAGCCGCGCTGGTCAAAGAGGTCGAGTGCGGCGGCGGCGATTTGGTCGCGGCGTCTCTGGTTGGCCATGGTGGGCGTCCTCCTCAATGAGCTAATGGTGGTTAGTGTACCTGCGATGCGGGCTGCGGGGGACGGTGGGGTACTGGATTGTCTGGTGGCTGTGCGTGCGTGGTCGTGCTGCATTGCGTGTGGTCGGGCCGCGTTATGTGCGGGGCAATCGCATTATGTGTGGAGCACTTGACAGCCCGGGGAGAGTCAGGTCACAATTGGGGCTAATCGCCATTCGTATTGCCTGTTTGTTGGAGAATTTACTATGTCCCACAACCTTTTCGAGCCCACCACTGATTTCTTGGGTGTTTTTGACGACCTCTCTGCATCAGATGCTGCTGGGTGGAAGCGTGCGGCGCAGTTTCGCGAGTACTCCGCCCCGGTGATCAACCAGCACTGGCAGGCTGCGGAGTACCCGCTGGACTTGGTTCAGCGCTTGGGCGACTTGGACGTGATGACGGATGGTTTGGCGGTGGAAGGCCACGAGCAGATGTCGACGCTTGGTGCTGGCTTGGCACTCATGGAGGTCACGCGTGCGGATGCCTCGATGGGCACGGTGATTGCGGTGCAGGCTGGGCTGGCCATGCGCTCAATTTCGATGCTGGGCTCTCCGGAACAGCAGGCTGAGTACCTGCCGCAGATGGCTTCGTGTTCGCTGCTCGGCGCTTTCGGGCTGACGGAGCCAGCTCACGGTTCGGACTCGATTGCTTTGGAGACGACCGCGGTGCGCGATGGCGATGAGTGGGTGCTCAACGGTGAGAAGAAGTGGATTGGTAATGGCGCTTCCGGCGGCATCACGATCATCTATGCGCGCATGGAGGATGGCAATGTTGGCGGTTTCATCGTGCCGCAGGAGGCTCCTGGTTATTCGGCTTCCGTTATTGAGGGCAAGCTTTCTCTTCGCGCTATCCACCAGGCGCACATCACGTTGACTGATTGCCGAATCCCCGCCGCCAACCAGCTACCGGGCTGCCGCAGCTTCAAGGATGTGTCTCGCGTGCTGACTGCTACACGCATTGGTGTGTCCTGGATGGCGCTGGGGTCGGCGGTGGCCTGCTATGAGATTGCCCGCTCCTATGTGCTCGAGCGCGTGCAGTTTGGTCGCGAGCTGGCGAAGGCACAGATCATTCAGCAACGCTTGGCCAACATGGTGCTTGACTTGAGCCAGATGATGCTGACCTGCCGTGAGGTCTCATTACGCGAAACCGCAGGGACTTTGGCTCCGGAGCAAGCCTCGGCGGCGAAGCTCCACAACACGCGGGCCGCGCGCCGCATCGCCGCCGATGCCCGCGACATGCTCGGCGGGGTGGGCATCCTGCTGGAAAACGACATCGCGCGCCACTTCGCTGACATCGAGGCCATGCACACCTACGAAGGAACCGATACCGTGCAGTCCCTGATTATGGGCAAGAAGATTACGGGCTTCTCGGCCTACAAGTAGCGATTCGAAGTGGCCCCTATTTCACCGTGCCCATCTTTTCCCCACTATCGCGGCCCCTCTAGGTTCGAGTCCTGGTGGGGAGGCCTCTGTTGGAACCGCCGTGAGCGGTCGAAGATGGTTCTGCTCAGAAGGCATTAGTGAGAAGGTTTGTTTGGGGGCAAACGAACCTTCTTTTTGCTGTTAGAAGGTTTACTTGGGTGCAAACGAGCCTTTTGACTAGAGACTTCTGAGTGAAGCCTTGTGGGGGGAACCTTGTGGATTACTTTGTTGAAGGATCAGCCAATTATGTCGCTGGGGCGAAGTTATCCACAGGCGGGGAATCGACCGTAGCTTTTGAGGGCTGGAAGCCATGATGATGGAGACATGATTGACGATTCACACCTCATTTACCTACGACCCCTTCCGAACGACCATCCCGTGTGGAAACAGCTTGCTTCAGGTGAACTTATTCGCCTCACCTCGCGTTACGCAATAAACAGCGAGTACTATTCAACTCTTCCTTACTACCAACGCCATCTCTTTGACATCGTTGCCTTCGGGCGTAGCGCTCATCGTTCAGTTCTCGTGGAAAGATCTGCGGCCAAACTGTTGGGCTTGTGGATGCTGCCGTCTCGGAACGCTCAGGTTGTTCTAGCACGGCAATCCAAAACAGTCCCACCGAGGCGGCAATGGGATAGCAAAGTGATGTACCGGAAGATGTGGCTGCCAGCCTCAGATATTATTGAGCGCTTCGGGCTTCGGTGCACGTCGGTTGCACGCACCTGCATCGACGTCGCACGGCTTGCGACGTTTGAGGAAGGGCTGATGGCTGTCGACTCCGCTTTGCGCAAACGACTCCTTAGCATTGACGAATTACGGTCAATGATCACGGCAATGGGCCGTGTAAAAGGTGCTGCTCAGGCTAGGAGAGTGATTACGCATGCCACAGCCCTCGCCGAATCTCCCTATGAGTCCTATGCGCGCGGCATGTTGATTGTGGAAGGCCTGGGAAAGAAACTCGTGGTTCAGCCAGAGCTTCAGGGTGGGTATCGGCCGGACTTGCTTATCAACGGCAAAATCATCATGGAAATAGACGGCGCTGTGAAGTACGAGGGAGCGACCTACGGAAAGTCTACCGAAGCGGTGATACGGGCTGAGCGGCAAAGAGAGAAATACCTTCAGAATCTCGGATACATCGTGTTGCGTTACTCACCACGGGATCTTCTCCAGAACCGAGAACAAGTTCTCAATGAGGTGCGCGGTGCGTTAAACACAGTGCAACCTCGTTCAGCCTAGCGAGCCTCCTTGGCAGCACGAGAACGTTGCCAGAGGGTTTCAGTCAGAAGGCATTAGTGAGAAGGTTTGTTTGGGGGCAAACGAACCGTTTGTAAACACCTAGATGGTTTACTTGGGGGCAAGTAAACCATGTGACTAATGCCTTTTGAGTGGAACCATGTGCAAGGCTAAAAGTTGTAAAGAGGATGCCCAGCTCAAACTTGCAAGTGACTAGCATAAACTTGCGTGACAATTGCCGCTCCAAGTCGCAATGAACAAGGAGAAACCCCGCTCCGAAAGGGAACGGGGTTGGGAAGTGGAAGCGGCCGAGGCTAGTTGTTGAGGGGCTTGCGGGTGGCTGCCATGTGCTTGGCGCGCTCCACGTTGGCCGGCAGGAGGACCAGCGGCACGTCGAACTCCACTTCGCGCTCGCAGAACTCGGTGAAGCTCAGTGAAACCGGGTCCGAGCTGGATTCAGGAGCAGGGGCGTCAGTTGAGGAGGCAGCGGAGGTGGAGCTAGGAGCGGTGTACATCTCGGTGAGTTTGGCCACGATAACGTGGTCGTTCTCGGTGGTGCCGTCGATGGGCCAGTCACGGTCCAAGGCGGGGGAGCCGGAGTACATCTCAATCTGCTCATCGGCGGGCGGGGTGTAGGAGGCCGCCAAGTGGGCGGCCTCGAGCAGAGCATGGGCGAGGACGTGGTCGAAAGACATGAGCACGACGTCATCCGAGGACAAGAAGCCAGCCTTCTGGGCTTCGAAAGCAGAGGAGAAGTTGCGGGCCGAGGCAATGAAGTCGAAGGCCTTCTGGTGGTAGTCCTCGACACCGGCCGCCTTGAGGCGTTCCAGCGAGGAGATTGTGCCCGTCCAGCCTGGGTAGAGGCCCACGGTGCGCTCCGGGAAACCGAGGCGCGTATCGGCGTGCGCCACGATGCGGTCGCAGGCCAAAGCGGTTTCAAAGCCGCCGCCCAACGCAACACCCCGCACAGCCGCCACCACGGGGACCGGAGCGAACTTGAGTGCGCGCAGGGTCTTTGAGCCATCCGCAATCAAAGATTCGACGCGCGAAGCAGAACCCGATTCACCTGCAGCCGCAATGGAAGCCAGATCCGCCCCCGCGCAGAAGACCGGTTTGTCGTTGCCGATAACCAGCGCGACGAGATTCGACGAGGACACAGCGTCGAGGGCCGCACGAATAACTTCGAGGGCAGGGGTTGGCAAGGAATTCATCGGCGTATGCAAATCGATAATGCCGATGCGCCCAGCAGACGTGGACACCGCGTGCACCGCGCCCGCCTCCAGAGAAACGAGGGTCTCAGTTTCAAGCGAAGCCAGAGTGACTACGCCTTCGCGCGGCGCGAGTTCCTGGCGCGTACCGGTCGAGGAGAGCACCGAGCCCTCACCATAAAAGCCCCCAGCCTGTGCAGCGGCCGAGACCAATGCAGGAACATCGGAGCCGTAGGCGGAGGCGACGTGGTCGATGCCGATGGCGTCGGCAAGCGCGAAGATGCCCTTCTTCCAACCGAAGCCCAAGGTGAGGCCCTCATCGATGAGGCCCACGTGGTCCGCGATGGAGGGCGCGACCTCGCAGCAGTAGGCCAGCGTGTCGAGGAAGACCGCGCGGGCGAAGCGGCCGCCGGGGGAGTCGGTGTCCATGACCTCGCGGGGATCCTTGAGGCCCACGACGGGATCAGACAACGTTGAGCGGGGCACATACTCGTAGGACTCAGAAATGACCTCGTTGCGGCCGCGGTAGAAGCCACCCTCACCGGTGCGGCCGGTCAGCCCCCGAGAAACGAGCCCTGCGATGAAGGGATCATCACCGAGGGGGACGTCGAGAAGCGGATCGCCTGCCGGCAGGGCCGTCTCCAACGACGTCCAAATAGGCTTGACCAGCTGCAATCCGATGTAATCGAGCAGCCCGAAAATGCCGGTACGGGGAATGCCGAAGGCACGGCCGAAAGAAGCGTCGGCAAGCTCGTAGCTCACGCCGAACTCGCGAGCGCGGGCCACGCCGGCAGCCATCCAGTAGCAGCCCACGCGGTTGGCAATAAAGCCCGGGGTGTCGCGGCACTCGAGCGCAATCTTGCCCAGGGTTTGCTCGATGGTGGTGCGCAGTGCAGCCTCCGTCGGGCCAGACGCGATGAGCTCCACCAGGCGCATGACTTTCGGCGGGTTGAAGAAGTGCGTGATGGCGAACTTATCGCGGCGGGTCTCCGGCACGCCTTCGAGCAGGGAGGCCAGCGGCAGGGTTGAGGTATTCGAACTCAACAGAGCGTCCGCAGACAAATAAGGCTCAATGGCCTGATAGAGCGAATGCTTGGCGCCCAGGTCTTCGAAGATGGCCTCGATGACCCACTCGCGGTCCTCCAGCAGGGCGTAGTCATCGCTGGCGCGAACACGCTCGGCAAATTCCGGCAGGTGGAAGCCCTTGCGCTTGAGCTGGATCTCGACGCCTTTCTGGGCACCCTCCGCGTCTTGGTCCAGCAGCACGACGTCCATGCCTGCCGACGCACACAGTGCCGCAATACCAGAACCCATCGAACCCGCGCCGATGACGGCTACCTTGGTGATGCTCATTTACTTCGCTCCATTCTCAATAATCAAGGCGATTCCCTGACCGCCGCCGATGCACATGGTGACCAGGCCATAGCGCTTGCCCTCGCGGCGCAGCGCATAAGCCAGCTTGGTCAGCAGGATGATGCCCGTGGCACCAACCGGGTGGCCGTGCGCGACGGCACCGCCGTAGATATTCGTCTTGGCCGGGTCGAAACCCAGCTGATCCTGCACGGCGATGGCCTGGGCGGCGAAGGCCTCGTTGGATTCGATGAGGTCGATATCGTCTAGGCTCAGGCCGGCCTTCTCTAAAGCCTTCGGCACCGCGGCGACCGGGCCAATGCCCATGCGCGTCGGGTCCACGCCCGCGACGGACCAGGACACAATCTTCGCCAGCGGGTCCAGGCCACGCTTGGTCACTTCCTCCGCGGTGGCCAGCACGGCGGCCGCGGCACCATCGTTGATGCCGGAGGCGTTGCCGGCGGTGACGGTTCCATCTTTAAGGAAGACCGGCTTGAGCTTTGCCAGCTTCTCGACGTCCGTCTCCCGCACCCCCTCATCAAAGTCCAGCTCGCCGACCGGGACGATTTCCTCGGCATGCATACCTTCCGTGCGGGCCTTCGCGGCGCGTTCCTGGGATTCGGCGGCGAATTCGTCCTGGCGCTCGCGGGTGATGTTGTTATCCGCGGCGACGTTTTCTGCGGTCACGCCCATATGCCCAGTGCCGAAAGGGCAGGAAAGCGCGCCGGTGAGCCAGTCGTAGAGTTTGCCGTCACCCATGCGCTTGCCAAAGCGCGCGCCTTCGACGGAGTAGGGGGCGTTGCTCATCGATTCCGCCCCGACGGCTAACGCTAGAGAGCCGTCGCCAGACTGCAGGAGCTGGGCCGCGCTGATGACGGCCTGGACGCCGGAGCCGCACAGGCGGTTGACGCCCATGGCGGTGGAGGAGTCTGGCATGCCCACGTTCTTGGCAATCGCCCGGGAGAGGTAGAGGTCCTTCGGCACGACGGGCATGACATTGGAGGCCACGGCAGTGTCGAGGTCGGCGCCGGAAAGCCCCGAACGATCAATAGCTGCTTCGGCGGCCAGAGAGCCAAGTTCGGTGAGGGAGAGGCGCGCGAGGCTGCCGCCAAATTTGCCGATGGGCAGGCGTGCAGCCCCGGCGATGTAGATGTCCTGGGGCATGGGTTCCTCCGTTGATGAATACGAATGACGATTAGTTAACTTAGTATCCTAGGTCACCTTTTGGAGGTGTGCAACGGTGTGCGGTCAGGATGTGTGGGCTGCTGCAATTTTGGCAAGGGTGTAACGTGCGCCACCCCCGCGCTGTTTACAGATTGTTGAACAACCCCTATGCTTTCACCAACGTTTAATGCGACCTTCGTCACGAAAGGTGCCCAACAATGAGCTTGGAATCCACCAACCCCTCCGCTTCCCGGGAAACCGCCCACAACGCGCCGACACAAGCGCAGCCTCCCAAGGGCATCGGCGCCATGGCCGGCGCCATGTTCCTCATGGCCACCTCCGCCATCGGCCCCGGCTTTTTGACCCAAACCTCCGTCTTCACCGTCCAAATGGGCGCGGCCTTTGCCTTCGCCATTGCGCTGTCGATCATCGTCGACATCGCCATTCAGCTGAACGTGTGGCGCGTGCTTGCCATCTCCGGTATGCGTGCCAACGAGCTGGGCAACACCGTTCTGCCCGGCCTCGGATGGTTCCTCGCCATCCTGGTCTTCATCGGCGGCATGGTCTTTAATATCGGCAACATCGCCGGCTCCGGCTTGGGCCTGAACGCCATGCTCGGCATCGATGCCCGCATTGGTGGCCTCATCGCTTCCGCCATCGCCATCTTCATCTTCCTGTCCAAGCGCGCAGGCATAGCGCTCGACCGCATCGTCGCCGCGCTGGGCGCCATCATGATTCTGCTCATGCTCTACGTGGCGATTGTTTCCCAGCCGCCGGTAGGCGAGGCCCTGAAGAACACCGTCATGCCGGAGAGCGTCGATTTCTTCGTCATCACCACTCTCATCGGCGGTACGGTGGGCGGCTACATCACCTTCGCCGGTGCGCACCGTCTCATCGACTCCGGCCTCTCGGGCCCGGAGAACGTCAACGCGATTACCAAGACCTCCGTTCTCGGCATCATCGTCACCGGCATCATGCGCGTGCTGCTCTTCCTCGCGGTCCTCGGCGTTGTGTCTACTGGTGTTGCGCTCTCTGAAGACAACACCGCTGCCGATGCTTTCCGCCACGCCGCCGGCGAGTTCGGCCTCCGCGCCTTCGGCGTCGTCCTCTTCGCCGCAGGTCTGTCCTCCGTTATCGGTGCCTCCTACACCTCCATCACCTTCGTGACCACTCAGAAGGTCAGCCCGCGCACCCGCAACTTCCTGACCGTCGGGTTCATCGTGGTCTGCGCCATCCTCTACGGCATTCTCAACTCCGCGCCGCAGAAGCTCCTCATCTTCGCGGGCGCCTTCAACGGCATCATCCTGCCTATCGCCTTCGCCATGATCATGTGGGTCGCGTTCAAGCGCCACGACCTCACCCACGGTGTCAAGCAGCCGATGTGGCTCCTCATCGCTGGCGTGCTAGCGCTCGTGCTGGAAATCTTCATCGGTATCAAATCCATCTCCGGAATCGTTAACCTATGGGCATGATGCAGACCCCATCAGAGGTGCGCGCCTTTGCCCGCGCACACGACATGACCACCACTGCCGGCCGCGCTCGCGGCTTCATGCAGGCCAACCTCATCGCGCTGCCGAGCGAGTACGCTTTTGATTTCCTCCTCTTCGCTCAGCGCAATCCCAAGCCGTGCCCCATCGTCGGCGTGCTGGAGGCGGGGCAGTACACCTCTGAGCTCATCCCGGGCGGCGACATCCGCACCGACATCGCCGCCTACAACATCTACGAGGACGGCCAGCTCACGCAGACGCTTGACGACGCTTCCCCGTTTTACTCCGACGACATCGTCTCCTTCCTCATCGGTTGTTCCTTTACCTTTGAGAATGCGCTTGTGGAAAACGGCATTTCCATCGCTCACATTGACCAGGGCCGCAACGTGCCGATGTATCGCACGACGATTCCCTGCACGCCGACGGGCGTCTTTTCGGGGCCCATGGTGGTCTCCATGCGCCCGATTCCTGCGAGCCAGGTGTCCGATGCCGTCCGCATCACCTCCCGCTACCCGGGAGTCCATGGCGCTCCGGTTCACGTGGGCGACCCAGCCGCCATCGGCATCGAGGACCTATCTCAGCCTGATTTCGGCGAAGCTGTCGACGTTCCCGAGGGCACCATCCCGGTCTTTTGGGCGTGCGGCGTGACTCCGCAGGCCATCGTGATGAACTCGCGTCCCAGCCTGGCCATTACGCATGCCCCGGGCAAGATGCTCGTCACCGATATCCCGGATCGCGACTTCCTCATCCCCTGAGCCCCAGTTCGGTGGCGTTTTCCTCTAGCTCTCATGACGCCGATACATGGTTCTACTCAGATGGTTCTGGTCAGAAGGTTTGTTTGGGGGCAAACAAACCTTCTGTGAATGCGTACATGGTTCACTTGGGGGTAAACGAACCTTTTGACCCGAACCATCTCACTAGAACCATGTGGGCCGAGCAGTTTCGCGCGGGTGGAACCGGCTAACAGGAGCGCAGGCGCAGTTAAAGGACCCGGAGAATCGATTCCATCGCGCGCATCAAGTCCGCGCGGCAGGCATCGGCGGCGGCCTCACGCTCGCCTTGCGCGATGAGGTGGGCCAAGTCGATGTTGGCTTGGACGTGATTATCGTGAATCTGCGGGTAGCGTTCCAGCGTCAACAAGAAGGTCAAGCGCATCCGCGCCAGCAGGTGCGACATGGAGCGGTCCAGCGTCGGCGAGCCCAAGCCAGCGACCAACTGCCGGTGGAAGCGCTGGTTGATGAGGGGGCGGGGTGCGTCGGAAAGCACGGCGGATTCGGTCAGCCGCACCAGCTCGCCTGGGTCTTCGAAGGTGGCATAGCGCGCCGCGGCCGGCTCGATGGCAGCGCGCGCAAAGTACAGATCGCGCACGAAATCGGCATCCGGGGTGGCAATGAACACGCCCCTGTGCGGGATGCGCTCCACGATGCGCTCGGAAGCGAGCATGGCGAAAGACTCCCGCAAGGTGTTGCGGGAGCATTCAAAGCGCTCGGCCGAGCGGACCTCGCTGAGCTGCTGTCCGGGCATGTACTCGCCCTCGGAGATGGCGGCGCGAAGCGCGGAGGCGACGGAATCTGCAAGCATGCGACTTACAGTAGCCCGCCGCTTAAGAAATCGTGGCGATCACCGCGCCCGGTTCCAGCCTGGATCCTTCTTTCGCCACGCGGCTCAGCTTTCCGGCAGACGGGGCCTTGACCGCGGATTCCATCTTCATGGCCTCAATCGTGGCGATGGCCTGGCCTTCTTCGACCGTGTCGCCGTCTGCCACGTTCCACGCCACGAGGTTGGCCTCGTAAGGGCAGGTCACCTCGTTGCCGCTGGCGCTGGCACCGGAGGCCGCGCTTGCCGACGCCCCCTTCGCCTGCCCCTGCGACAACATATCGGTGGGGAAGCCCACGCTGACCAGCTTGCCGTCGATTTCCAGTGCCACGCGGGTGCGCTGCGCGTAGATGGCCTCGACGGGGACCGTTGTGCTCGTGGCCTCCGCGGAAGGGCGGTAGTTGTGGTCGAGCCAGTCGGTGTAAATGCCGGCCGCGGCATCGGCGTCGCCATGGTCCACGAGGACCTGGGAGGAGACCATATCGCGGTGGAAGGGCAGCACGGTGCGTACACCTTCGATGTCGAATTCCTTCAACGCCTGCTGCGCGCGCTTCAGCGCGATCTCCCGGGTCGGGCCCCAGACCAGGAGCTTGGCCACGAGCGAGTCATAGTAGGGCGGGACGATGGAACCGGAGCGCACGCCCGAATCCACGCGGATGCCAGGACCCGTCGGCGGCTCGAAGCGCACGATGGTGCCGGGGCACGGCGCGAAGCCGTTGAGGATGTCCTCGGCGTTAATGCGGAATTCGAAGGCGTGGCCATCGGACACAGGGTCCGATGCGTCTGAAGCTTGCGCTTCAGACGAGGAAGAGGAATCAGACGGGGAATCGGACGCGAAGGAGAGGGGTTCGCCGGAGGCGATGCGGAACTGCTCCGCAATGATGTCCACGCCCGTGACCATCTCGGTCACCGGGTGCTCCACCTGCACGCGGGTATTGACCTCGAGGAAGGAGATCGTGCCATCCTCGGAGACGATGTACTCGACGGTGCCGGCACCGGTGTAGCCGACCTTCGCGCAGATGGCGCGGGCGCCTTCGTGGATGCCGGTGCGCTGCTCGTCGCTAAGCGCGGGCGCCGGGGCCTCCTCGATGAGTTTCTGGAAGCGGCGCTGCGTGGAGCAATCGCGGGTGCCCAGCACGGCGACGTTGCCGTGCGTATCGGCCAGAATCTGTGCCTCCACGTGGCGCGGGTGGGTCAGGAACTTCTCCACGTAGCACTCCGCGCGCCCGAAAGCCTCCTTGGCTTCGCGGCCGGCGGAGTTGAAGGCAGCCTCGATGTCCTCGAGGTTTTCCACCACCTTGAGGCCGCGTCCGCCGCCGCCATAAGCCGCCTTGATGGCGATGGGCAGGCCGTGCTCCTCAGCGAAGGCTCGGGCCTCCTGCCAGTCATCGATGGGATCGGAGGTACCCGGTGCCAGCGGGGCGCCGACCTCCTCGGCCACGCGGCGCGCAGCAATCTTGTCACCGAGCAGCTCGATGGACTCCGGTGAGGGGCCAATCCACGTCAGGCCGGCCTCCGCTACGGTGCGGGCAAAGTCGGCGTTCTCCGAGAGGAAGCCATAACCGGGGTGGATGGCGTCAGCGCCGGCGCGCACGGCGATATCGAGGAGCGCCGGGATGTTCATGTAGGTATCCGCCGCGGAGTTGCCGGGAAGCGCATAAGCTTCCTCAGCCACCTGGGTGTGCAGGGCGCCGGCATCGGCTTCGGAGTAAATGGCGATGGAGCGGATGCCCAGGTCACGCGCGGTGCGGGCAATACGGACGGCGATCTCGCCGCGGTTAGCAATAAGGACTGCAGAGATCATGGGTGGGTGTTCCTTTACTAGTGGTTAAGCGAGTTCAAAGCGGACCGTCGCCCCCGGCGGGAGCTGCGCGGCAATATCAATATCTTCTTCAAGGACAGTAGCGATGACCGGGTAGCCACCGGTCACGGCGTGATCGCGGAGGAAAATCACGGGCTCGCCGCTCGGCGGGACCTGGACCGAACCGGCAACCATGCCCTCCGAGGGCAGCTCGCCCTCGCGGGCGCGGCCCAACGCTACGGATCCCTCCGGGCCGACCAGGCGAACGCCCACGCGGTTGGATTGCGCGGTCACAGTCCACTCCGTGGCCAGGAATGCTTCCAGGCTCTCGGGAGTAAACCAGTCATCGCGCGGGCCGAGCACGCAACGCAGCACGCCCTCGGTCTGGCCATTCGCGCCTTCGCGAACGCGCATCGGGTTGCTCAGCTGGGCATCGGTCATTGCGGTGGAGCGGGGGAGGACACCAATGACATCGCCCAGCCGCACTGGCGCAGGCCCCAGCCCGGAGAGCACATCGGTGGAGGCCGAGCCCAGCTCTGCATCCGCGACGATGCCGCCGCGGATAGCGATGTAGTTGCGCAGGCCCACCGTCGCGGGATCCACGGTCACCGTTGAGCCAGCGGTGACGAGCACCGGGCGCGCGAGGTGCACCGGCATATCGTCCAGCAGGACGCGGGATTGGGCGCCGGTGACGCACACGACGGCGTCGGTCAGCGCGCGCAGGCGAATGCCGCCGATATTCTCTAACACGGTGGCGCCGCGGGGGTTGCCCACCGCGACGTTGGCGGTAGCGGCCGCTGCCAGGTCGGCCGCGCCCGAAGGCGTGACACCCAAGTTGCCGCGGCCCGGGCGGCCCTGATCCTGGAAGAGGGTGAGCAGGCCGGCATCGAGGACCTCCAAGCGCGGCAGGCGTGCCGGTGTACGGCGGCCAAAAGGCGTGGTGGACACCACCTCTGGCAGTGAGCTCACCGCACGGTAGCGCACGCGGTCACCGGGCTGCACCAGCGCTGGCGGGTGGGCATCGGATTCCCACATCGGCGTCGAGGTAGTACCCAGCAGCTGCCAGCCGCCGGGGGAGACGCGCGGGTAGACAGCGGAGAAACCGCCAGCAATACCCACGGCACCCGCCGGCACCGCGGTGCGCGGGGTGGCGCGGCGCTCGATGTTAAAGTTCTGCGCCGGGTCAGCCGGGGTGCAATAGGTAAAGCCGGGGGCGAAGCCACCGAAGGCCGCGAGCCACTCGGTAGACGTGTGCCAGTCAATGAGGCCTTCGCGCGACATCCCCATCAACTCGGCGGCCTCATCGAGGTCCTCGCCGTCATAGAGAACGTCGATTTCCACAAAGCGCGGATCTTCGCCCGCCTGCGCGGTGGGGTGGAAGTCCTGGAGCTTCTCAGCGGCTGCGGCGGCGGAGTTCGGCGTGGCAAAGGTCAACAGCAGGGTGGTGGCAGCAGCAATCGCGTCGACTTGGTCCTTGAGCGGATTAGCGTCGAGGGCCGCATGCCACGCCATGACCTGGGACAAGTCCTCCAGCTCCACGAGCAGCGCGCGCGTTCCTACGGGGTGAATATGCATCAGATGGCGCTCCGAATCTCAATCCCGCGCGCCTGCAGTTCCTTGACCACACCGCGCAGCAGCTGCACCGCGCCGGGCGAATCACCGTGCGTGCACACCGACTGGGCATCCACGTTGAGTACGGAGCCGTCGATGGCGGTGATGGATCCGGTTTCGGCGACTTCGAGCACGCGCTTGACGACGTCCCCCTCATCACCCATCACCGCATTCGCTTCTCGCCGGGAGACGAGTGTGCCATCGGGGTTGTAGTTGCGGTCAGCGAAGGCCTCACGGATGACGGTGAGTCCTTTCTTCTCGGCGATGTCAACGGCGATGCCGCCGGGTAGCAGCATGACGGGCAGATCACCGAAGGCCTTGATGCCGTCGATAACGGCGTGGGCCTGGGCCTCGTGGTGGACGATGGTGTTGTACATCGCGCCGTGCGGCTTGACGTAGGCAACGCGGGTTCCGTTGGCCTGGGCCAGGGCTTGGAGGGCGCCGATTTGGTAAGTGACTTCGTCGGCAAGCTCGGCAGGATCGTAATCGATGAAGCGGCGCCCGAATGCTGCTGGGTCGTTGTATCCAACGTGTGCGCCGACGGTGACTCCCGCCTCAGCCGCCGCCTTGAGTGTGCCCGCGATGGAGTGCGGATCGCCGGCGTGGAAGCCGGTGGCGACGTTGGCGGAGGAGACGAGCTGGAGCATCGCGGCGTCATCGGCCACGGGGTTGCCGGCGGTGGTTTCGCCGAGGTCAGCGTTGAGGTCTATGTGCAGCGTGCTCATGACAGGAGGACACCTCTTCTATAGTTCTCGAATTGTTGAACAATCTATGGGTGCCTAGTGTAGTCCGCATCACGTCAGTTTGTGAAGTGTGTCCCGCAACTGCGTTGTGGGGGTAAGTGAAAGCGCCCCGTGCCACAGGTTCTGTGGCGCGGAGGCGCTGGTATTAGGTGCCTGTGCAACAGGCGTTAAAGACTTAGAGCTTCAGGGCGTTCTTGACGAACGGGAAGGCAGCTGCGATGACGGCGAGAACGCCGGCAACGATAGCAGCGATGCCGAGCGGGGTCGGCTTGTTGTCCTCGGAAGAGAGCTCATCCTTAACGGAGCTCTTCTTGTCCTTGGACGGCTCGGTGTCCTTGTCCTTGTCCTTGTTGTCCTTATCCTTGTCCTGCTCGCCCTTATCCTTGTTGTCCTTATCCTTATCCTGCTCGTTCTTGTCCTTGTCCTTGTCCTTGTCCTTGTCTTCGTCCTCGACAGGTGCAGGATCCTGGCGCTCGCCGTCGACGATATCGTAGTCGACCTTACCCGGGCCGCCCTGGGAAGCGCCCCAATCGCCGAGGTCGATCGATTCGGAGTCGCACACTGCTGCGCCGGCCCTGGCCAGATCGAAGATCTGGGCGCGGAACAGCTGGACGTTCTTATCGGTGGTGGACGTCCAGACGAATTCGCTGTCCTTCTTGAAAGTGTGCTCCTTGCCGTTGACGGTGGCAGTGAACTCAGCCTTCGGGGAACCGCAGTTGGTAGTGGTGGCAGCTTCCTCAGCAGAGGCGACGGTGGTGCCAGCGAATGCGAGAGAGCCAGTCAGGGTTGCGGCGAGCAGGCCGCGGGAGAAGTTATTCATGTTGTCTCCAATAGAGATGAAATAGAAGTGAAAAATAGTGAATCGGAAAGGTTTAAGAACCAATCAGATAACCGGTACCGGCTGAGGCAAGAGTGTAGGTCGCTCGCGAAGCGGATGTCGCAGCTTTGAATATAAATTTGACTATTTTTAATCTGACCCTTAGCTAACGGGTGTTTTCCGGACATCGAAAACACCCCCATCACTTGAATGAAGTGATGGGGGTGACTAGTCAACGCCGAAGAAATGGCGTTTTAGTGCTTCAGGTTAGAACGGAAGCTTGATGCCCAGTGCGCGTGCAGCATTCGGGATGATTGCAGCCAGTGCGCCAAGGACGCCAATGACGATTGCTGCGATGCCCAGGTCGGTCGGCTTGCCGTCCTCGGAGGATAGTGCATCCTTGATGCCATCAAAGGAGCTCTTGTCCTTGTTTTTATCCTTGTCGCCCTCGGACTCGTCATCGTCGCCTTCAGACTCGTCGTCGTTGTCAGCGTCATCGTCGCCGCCGGTGTTGTCGTCGGACTCGTCGTCATCGCCGCCCTCAGACTCGTCGTCGTTGTCAGCGTCATCGCCGCCGCCGGTGTTGCCGTCGGACTCGTCGTCGATATCGATAGGTTCGGAATTGCATACGTCTTCGCCAGCCTTGGCCAGATCGAAGATCTCGGCGCGGTTTAACTCGACCTTTTCATCGTCGGTGGCCTGCCACAGGAATTCGCTGACTTTCTTGAAGGTGTGCTCCTTGCCATCAACGGTGGCAGTGAACTCGGCCTTCGGGGAACCGCAGTTGGTGGTGGCAGCTTCCTCAGCAGAGGCGGCGGTGGCCCCAGCGAATGCGAGTGAACTGGTCAGGGTTGCGGCAAGCAGGCCGCGAGAGAAGTTAGACATAAGTACTCCGAGAATAGGTAGTAGGTGAAAGGGTGATGGAAAGTGGAATGAATCATTCCGTTAACCGGTGCCGGTTGGGTTCGGAGTGTAACCCAGATCCCACGCCTGCGGCTGATGTAAGACGAAAATCCTTCGGTTTTCGGGAGTACTCCCCATGAACACACAAAGGCACCCCCAATCCACGCGATGGTGGTGGGGGTGCCTGTGCGCTTAACGACGTCCCTTAGGACGTTCAAGCTTCAGTGATTAGAACGGAAGCTTGATGTTCAGAGCCTGAGCAGCGGCCGGAACGGCAGCAGCGATTGCGCCAAGGACGCCGAGGACGATGGCGGCGATGCCCAGATCGGTCGGCTTGCCTTCCTCGGAAGACAGCTTGGCCTTAATGTCGTCGAAGGAGCTCTTCTCCTTGTTGGTATCGCCCTTGCCCGGCTCCTTGTTGGTATCACCCTTGCCTGGCTGCTTGTCATTGCCCGGTTGCTTCTCGCCCTCGGTCTTGCCCGCGTTGTCGCCGGCCTCGCCCTCGGTCTTGCCAGCGTTGTCGCCCTCAGCCTCGCCGTTGACGGTGTCGTTGTTCTCGTTGGTGGTCAGTACGGCGTCAACGAGGTTGTCGCCGTTGAGCTCGGTGTTCTCCTCCGCGTTGGCGGCGGTGGCGCCAGCCAGTGCGAGGGAGCTCGCCAGAGCGGCAGCGGTGAGGTTGCGGGAAATGCGCTTCATATTATTTCTCCTGGGAATAGATCGGGGACGTCTTATGAAAGTGAAAAGCCGTCATCAGGCGATGTTCGTTATCGCTTACTGAATTCGACCTCCCACATGCTAACGAAGGTCGGAAAGGGATTGGTCAAGCTGTGAGAGGTTTTATGGGTATTCAACGACAGCTGCCAAGGGCTTATCAGCGCGCAATAATGTTTGCCGGCGCGGTTGTGCTGCTACGAAAACGCGAAAAAGGCTGTTTGGCGGTGGTGCGACTGGGGAGGCGGCGTGGGGTAGGAGCCGAGGATGTTGACAGGCGTTACACAGGGGATCTGCGCAAGGTTCCGGCGGCGGAGAGTGCATTTACTGAGTGGGGTGCGACATATCGTCGTATTGTTATGAGGGAATTCACACACGCGATATCCCTAAGGAGAACTCATGCAATGGACAAAAGTCGGTGCGAGCCTCGCCGCTGTCGTCGCAGCAACTGGCCTGACCGCATGCGGAGGAGATGGATCCGGTGATGCGGCGGATGTTGATTTCATCAGTACCAACTCCACCGAACCCCAAAAGCCGCTCATCCCTGCAGATACCAGCGATGTTCCGGGAGCAACGCTCATCGACCTCATCTACTCGGGACTCGTGTACTTCGATGAGAACGGTGAGGTGCACAACGACCAAGCAGAGAGCATCGAGAAGACCGATGACGTGACGTACAAGGTCACACTCAAGGAGGATGCGGTGTTCTCCGATGGCTCCCCGGTGCGTGCCCAGGACTACGTCGATACGTGGAACAACGCTGTAAAGAACAGCATGCTCTCTGCCTATTTCTTCGAGCCCATCAAGGGCTACGAGGAAGGAGCAGGGAGTATGGAAGGGCTCAAGGTTGTCGATGAGAAGACGTTCACCATTGAACTTGATGAGCCCACAGCGGATTTCGAGACTCGTTTGGGCTATTCCGTCTTTTTCCCCATGCACGAATCAGCCTTCGATGACATCGACGCCTATGGCCAAAACCCAGTGGGAAGTGGACCTTATAAGCTGCAGGAATGGAACCATAACCAGAATGCGATCCTCGTTCCCAACGAGAAGTATGAAGGTGACCGCAAGGCGCAGAACGATGGTCTGAACTTCGTTTTCTATGCCGACGCCAGTGCGGCCTATGCTGACTTGCTTTCGGGGAACCTGGATGTTTTGGACTCGGTTCCGTCCTCGGCCATGGCCAACTTTGAAACTGATCTCGGCGAGCGCGCAGTGAACGAGCCTGCTGCAATTTTCCAGTCCATTACTATCCCCGCCGGGGATGAGAACTTTAGTGGGGAGGCGGGGGCGTTGCGTCGACAAGCACTGTCCATGGCCATTGACCGCGAGGAGATTACCCAGACCATTTTCCAAGGGACGAACACTCCGGCGGTGGATTTCACATCGCCTGTGCTTAACGACGGTGCCACAGACATCCCTGGCAACGAGGTCCTGACCTATAACCCGGACAAGGCGCGCGAGCTGTGGGCCAAGGCGGAGGAGATGAAGCCATTCAAGGGGCCGTTCACCGTGGCGTATAACTCCGACGGTAGTCACAAGGAGTGGGTCGATGCTGTCGTGAACTTCATTCGAAACACCCTTGACATTGATGCGCAGCCAGCGCCGTATCCGGATTTCAAATCGCTGCGCGATGAGGTCACGAACAAGACGATCGAGGGTGCGTTCCGCACCGGCTGGCAGTCGGTATACCCGTCGCCGTCGAGCTTCTTGGAGCCGCTGTATGCCACAGGTGCTGCGACTAACGACGCCGACTATTCCAACCCCGAGTTTGATTCGCTTCTGCAGAAAGCGGCGGCGGCAGCCAACGAAGAGGAGAGCGTTGAGCGGGTCAACGATGCCGAAGCGGTACTCATGAAGGACCTTCCAGCAATCCCGCTGTGGTACACCAACTCCACTGGTGGCTACTCCGAGCGTGTCGATGATGTGATCTTTACGTGGAAGTCGAAGCCGCTGTATTACAAGGTGACTCTGAAGTAGATCGATACACGTCCTGCTACGTGAAAAGCGCTCCTCAACGATTGGTGGTGAGGAGCGCTTTTTCTTGAGCGGGCGGAGCTGTTAGAAAGGCAGCTTGATACCCAGGGACTTTGCCACGCTCGGAGCGACAGCGGCGATGGCGCCGATGGCGCCCAGGACAGCAGCGACGATGGCAGCGATGCCAAGATCGGTCGGCTCACCGTCCTTGGAGCTGAGGGCTTCATCGAAGGAGCTGGACTCATTGGTGCCGGTCGGCGCCTGCGAAGGCTCATCCGCTGGCTCCACGGGCTTCTCCGTCGGGGTGGTCGGCGTAGTCGACGTGGACGTCGTCGAGCTCGGCGGGTTCTTGGCCAGAGACTCCTTAATCTCAGCGGCTGCGGTGTCCTGCTTGCCACAGGCAGCGACGTCGTCCTTGGCAATCTCCATGACCTCGGCGCGGTCCAGGGTCAATTCTTCATTGTCAGTGGCGCGCCAGAGTCCGAATTCCTCCTGCTTGAAGGTGTGCTCGGTGTCCTCGATGGTGGTGGTGAACTCTTCGGCTGGAGCCCAGCAGAAGTTGATCTCGGTAGCCGAGGTGTTGGTGGCGTTTGCAGTGGACTCGTCGGCGGTGGCGATGGTCGAGCCAATAACACACAGAGAGCCTGCCAGGACGGTGGTGGCGAGAGCGAGTGAAGCCTTCTTCATGGGATTCTCCTAGAAATAGAGCGAAGGAAAGTGAAAGATAGAAAACCCTTGGTGTGCAGGGGCTATTCAACTATATTAACGCTACCTCAAGCGCTAAGCGCAAAACCGCGAGAACCGCGTTCCTCCATGCTCTTAAAAGTAAGGCCTGGAGGCACGCGGGGAACGCGGCGCAGGGACTCTTAGATAAAGAACTTGCGGCGGGCGGCGAAAGCACCAGCTGCAATCATGGCTGCGATGGCCAGTGCGGCAAGACCACGAGCAACGGTGTTGGAACCGGTCTCAGCGGAGATACCGCGCGACTGTACCTGGGACTTCTCGGCGGTGCTTTCGGCAATCTGACCACCCTGGGCGATGACCTCGTCCTTGTTTTCCTTGAGCATCTGCTCGGAAGCGGCCTTCTCCTCGGCACTCGGGGCGTCGTTCTGGGCTGCCTCCTGGGACTTCACGTAGGTCTTGCCGTCCTTGGCCAGGTACCAGGTCACGCCACCGATGACGAGGGCGGCCGGCAGGGCCAGCCATGCCAGCTGCTTGGCGTCGAAATCGGAATCCTCGGCGGAACCGGCCGGGGGCTGGGAGCCGCCCGTCGGATCGGTCTCTCCGGAAGGAGGAGTAACAGGCTTGTCCTTGTCCTCACCGGCCCCCGGATTCTCGTTGCCGGCCTCGGGCTTCTCGCCGCCAGCCTCCGGCTTCTCCGGGTTATTCTCAGGAGCACCGCTGCCGTTGTCGATCGGGTAATCAACCTGGGACGGGCCGGCCGGAGCCGGGTCCGGGTTGGCCGGTGCAGGGGCGTTGTCCTGAGAGTCCTCATCAACCGGGGCTGCTGGATCCTCGGCGGGGGCTTCCTTTTCTTGTTCTTGCATGCGCTCCCACACAGCCTGTGCGTGGTCTGCAGTGAGAGTTGTGGAGCCCAGTGGATTGGTGCTCTTGTAGGAGCCGTCGGCTTGGCGCTGATAGGTGTAGCCTTCGAACTCGAACTCAGCCGGAGCCGGAATCTGTGCAGAGGCAACGGCGGTGCCGCCCAGTGCGAGGGAGCCAGCCAGTGCGGCTGCGGTCAGGGTGCGGTGGATGCGCTTCATGTGTGTCTCCTAGTGGGTTTGTGAGAGGTAGTTCATCAGACCAGAACCACAATAGTCACAATTTTCACATCAGTCACAGGGGTTACAATGTGGTAATCCGCAACTTTCGGGATGGAAGTCCCGCCACGCGTGCCGAGTGTTCGATCGCTATGTGGCATCGTGCTGGGGGTTAAAGCGGCTGGTCATTGCCTAAGAGGTGTGGCTAATGCGGTCCTGCTGGTTGTGTGAATGTTCGACAATGACCTGCGTAAACAGGCATCCCCCCGCTATGGGGTAAAAACAGGCGGAGCCTAGTTCTGGGGTGCGGTCTCAGGTGCGGTTGTTACGCCCTCAAACTGCCAGCCCACCACAGCGTTGCGTACCGCGGCGGCTAGCGGGTTGGCCGGTTGAATGCAGCTGATGGTGAGCAAGCGGCCCGGTTTGGCATCGGCACCCCAGATGCTCTCGTCCTGCTCAAGGCCTTCCTTGGAGGGATCGTGCAGATCTGTTGCGGTATACACCAGCCACTGCTCGCCGGAATTCTGCGTGCGCAGATACAGCTTGTCGCCCACCGCAGCCTTGTGCTCATCGGCGCGGCCGTCGTAGAGGTTATTGAATACCGCCGGCACGCCCGCGCCCGTGTGGCCAGCAATGACCACGATGTCCGGCGAGTCCGTTCCGGGCAGCGAATAGGGTTTGTCCTCCGCGGTATAGGTGCAGGCCTTATTCATGGAGTCCGGGTTGATCTTATTGTCCTTGACCCGGCAGGAACCTTCCTCGAATTCCGCGCGCACATCAATAGTCGGAATGTACATCTCGACTGCCGGTGAAGGCTCGATGACGGCGGCGGGTTCCGTTACCACTTCTGTGGGCTGCGGTGCGGGTGTGTCCGGTTCCTGATTGAGCTTGAGCGCGGCGATAATACCGACCAGCACCACCGCCATAATGGCTACGAGGCGGAGACCTCGGCTGTCGCTGGGCTTGCGATGGCGCGCTGTGACCTGGTTGGGCCGTCGTCGAGGGCGGTGGGGCTGCTGCTTGGCGACGGCCCCCGCGCGGCCGTATGAGGAGCGGCTTCGGCGGCGGGCGCGTTCTGCGCGGAGATCGATGCGGATTCCCTCTTCCGGCAGGCGGTAGCTATCGCGCCGCGCGGAGTAACGAGAATCCATGGTGAGCTCCTGAGAAGAACGGTGATTAGAAAAATTACAGTACTACTCGACGGCGAGCTGGTAGCGCAGTGCGTACGTGATAAGCCAGTGGGTGGACATGAAGTGGCCGTCGACAAGCTGCGGGCGCGCGCTGGCCACCAAGGCTTCGGCGCGCGGCAGGGCAGAGCCGCCGAAATACTCGGCGAGCTCAACAATCATCCACGCCCTTGTGAGTGCCAGGCCGTAGAGGTGGGCCAGACGGCCATCGGTCGGGTCGAGTACTTCTGGGATATCGGTAAGGAAATCCAGTGCTTCGGTGCGGCGGGGGAGGAAACCGTCGAACCACTGTGGGAAGTCCGGGAGAACGCGCGACATGAGCAGAGCTTCTGATAATCCATTGGAGAGGAAATCGTGCCCGGACAGCTCCCACTCGAGTGGGTAGGCGCGGTCATCGCCGAAAAGGCGAACCGCAGTATTGCGCACCGAATCTGCTAGTGAATCCAAGCGAAGTTTCTCCGCTGCCTCGAGGATGAGGAAAAGGTTGAAAGCGGTATTGGAGTGCATGCCGTGGCGCACCGGCTGGTTGAGTGAACCAAGCCAGTCGTGGCAGTGCTGCGCGGTGAGCTCGACGAGCTTATCCATTGCTTCGCTGGGACGGATTGAGGCTAGCTGCAACAGCCAAGCGCGCCCGTAGGGCATCTCATACCCGGGGTGTTCGACAAGGTAGGTGTATTCGGCGGTGAGGGCTTGGGGGCTGAGGCGATCGTCGAGAAGCACAGCAAGACTGGCGGGAGACTCGGGCCCGAGCATGGTGTACAACAGCACCCCGGAGTACTGCATGTGGACGCTGGAATGCCAGTCGAAACAGCCGTAGAAACTGGGGTGCAGCTCGCGTGGGCGCACAGTGCAATCATCAGTTGAGCTGCTCGTGTGGTGCATTGCGGCGGGAAATTCGCGCTCGAGGGCGTCCACAATTGTCTCCGCCCAGGTTCTGGCCCAAGTCTCTAGCGTGGTCATGTGTCAAGTATGGCAGAGCCGAAGGTGGAGGATGCCTGCTGTTAGCCACTGAGGGGTGTGCGTCGCAACGCGGAATCGAACAAATGAGCGATTTCTAGCTCTGATGTCCGGCCGCTCTTGTAGTCTTCGGGGCAGGCATCCAAGAGGTGGGGGATGCACGGGCCGTACGCACGCGGTCTAGCAGGGGTGTCTGGAACTACAGGCAACACCTCGTCGTGGGGGTTGCGAACATTTACTAAGGGGGAACTTTGAGGTTCTTAGAACAGAAGCCGACGACGTTTAGTAAGAGACAAGTGCACCGAATAGGAAGTGCGTTGCGCAATGGGGAAGCGGTTGATGAGGAACAGTTCGGGCTGTTCTTGGACCAGCAGTCAGCCCTGTGTGATGCGATAATTCAAGAAGCGGTTAAGACCATGGCACAGCTTGATAATCGGTTGACGCTGACTTCAGACTCGATTGTGGAGCCGGATTCAGACACATACTTCCTGGGTTCTCGTGTAAAAACGCGAGACACATTGAGGGAGAAGTTGAGTCGAATGCCGAGCTTTCCTTTGGAGAATATTCAGGATGTCTCCGGAGTACGGCTGGATCTCGATGTGACCCTAAAGGAACAAACGATACTTGCGGAGCTTCTATCTCGAGATCTCATGAAGGCTGGAGCGCGGAAGGTGGAGGTTCGGGACATGCGCGAAGAACCACACTCGGGCTATCGCGCGGTGCACCTGCATGTGATGTCGGAGGCCGGACGTGCGGAATTTCAGTTAAGAACGGCGCTTCAGTCACAGTGGGCAAACCTTTATGAAATGGCAGGAGACTTGTATGGGAGAGAAATCCGATACCTCGAATTCGGCGGAAAAATTCCGGCAGAATTTGAGATTGAGACCCGTGCTCTGCATGAGCTGTCCGAAGTCGTAAACAGAGTGGAAAAGCTCGTCGATATTCTTACTGAGCCTTTCGAAGGCAGCCAGACTGCTAATACAACGCAAAGAGAAGCACGTCAGTTGCGACGTAGCATGTATAAAATGCTAGATAAATTAATCCATGAATTTGAAGAACGTCGAGTTCAACGTGACATGGAGGGAGAATAAACCGATGCCAGCCTATTTGATTAAATACCATCGACCGACAGGGGCACTGGAAGTAACTGAGTACGAATCCCTCATCGAGGGAACCCGTGCTCGCCATAGGCTAGACCAAGTAAATAAGGATCCTGACGTCGAGATTGTGGCGATTGGCGCAAAGAACTTAGAGTCCGTCCGGCATACGCACGCGCGGTACTTCTTCCGCGAGAAGACCGCGCCGCCGTACCCCTTTGTGGCTTAAACACCCGAGCTCAGGCACAACGGAGCACCGCTGGCCTCGGTCGTCGTAGATACCGATGGATCGCTTGCCGACGCCCCCATGCCATACCTCGCACGAGGAATGTGGCATGGGGCGTTGACTTGGGTACGAACTCAGATGTTTCGTAGCGATAATGCATCTTGTTTCTTGGCGGCGATGCATTGGATCGCAATAGCAAGAAGCCCCACGCCTGCACCGATGAGATCGGTGATGACGTCTGGCGCCATCATCGTGAGTGCTGATGCCACAAACAGGATTCGCACAATCGGATTCGCGCGAACCATCAGGTGACCTTCCACTGCAACGGACAGGAGGAGAACACCAATGGTTCCTGTGATTGCAACGAGAATAGCTTCGCCGACTGATACGTCTTGAAGAAGCATTGCTGGGTTGAAGACGAAAATGAAGGGAATGATATAGCCAGCAAGCGACAAACGCATGGATTGGAAACCGGTCTTGACCGGGTCAGCGCCGGAGATACCCGCTGCTGCGAATGCCGCGAGAGCAACGGGCGGAGTGATGTTCGCGAAAAGGCCGAAGTAGAACACGAACATGTGGGCCACAAGCGGTTCAACGCCGAGCTGACCAAGAGCCGGCGCAGCCATCGTTGCGGTAATGATGTAGGTCGGGATCGAGGGCAGGCCCATACCGAGGATGATGCAGGCAATCATCGTCAATACGAGAGACAGCAGGAGGTTTCCTGCGCCGACGGTAACGATGGCATTGGCCAGGGTGACACCGAAGCCCGTGAGAGTGACGACGCCGACGACAATGCCAACAGCGGCACAGGCAATGGAGACAGACACTGAGGTTTTAGCGCCAAGTGCAAAGGAATCCAGAATCTCCAAGACACTCATGCGCGTGGTCTTGCGCAGCTGAGCGACGACGAGAGTGACGATAATCGTTAGGAATGCCGAGAACAGGATGGTGCGACCAGTAAAGAACAGCATGTAGATGAGGAAGACAAGCGGAATCAAGAGGTGGCCTCGTTCCACGAGAACTTCCTTTACTGCTGGGAGGTTGTCACGAGAAATACCTTTAAGGCCTTGACGGGAAGCGCGGAGGTGTACCTGCGCAATGACACCGAGGTAGTAAAGCACAGCAGGAACGAGTGCCGCGATGGCCACCTCCCGGTACGGCATACCCAAGGTCTCGGCCATGATGAAGGCTGCCGCGCCCATAATCGGTGGAAGGATCTGGCCACCAACAGAGGCCGAGGATTCCACTGCGCCGGCAAAGACCGGCTTGTAGCCGACGCGCTTCATCATCGGAATGGTAAACGCACCGGTGGTAACAACGTTGGCGACTGCAGCGCCGTTAATGGAGCCCAGGAAACCAGAGGCCACAACGGCAACCTTTGCTGGGCCACCTTTAGTCTGCCCCGCAAGGGCAAGAGCAATATCGTTGAAGAACTGGCCCATTCCTGACTTTTGAAGCACGGCGCCGAAAAGGACAAAGAGGAAGATATAGGAAGCAGCGACGCCAATTGCCGTGCCAAAGATTCCTTCCGTTGTGAGATAGGAAAAGTTGAGGGTCTTTTCCCAGTCATAACCGCGATGCCGCAGCATGCCCGGCATTTCTCGCCCATACACGGAGTAGAGGAGGAACAGGATGGCAAGAATGGGAAGAGCCCAACCAGTAATTCGGCGAGCGGCCTCAATGACTAGGACAACCAGGATTGCTGCGAAGACGATGTCTAGGGTCGTGGGGATACCGGCTCGACGGACAATGTCCTCGTAGTTGATGAAGACATAGACCGCAGTGGAAATAGACGCAAGGATAAGAAGTATGTCGTAAAACGGAATCTTCTCGCGATTGGCCTTCATGAAGGGCGGGTACAGGGCGAAAGCCAGCACCAGGATCATCGCAACGTGTACTGAGCGGTGCACCAGAACTGGTGGGGAACCAAAGTACGCGGTGTACATGTGGTACAGCGACACGATGATCGCAAACGCTGTCACAATGATGTTGACAGGCTTGGAGGCAAATTCCCGCAGACGCGACTCGCGGTCGAACTTCTCTAGAATTTCTTGGGCCTCGGCGGCGGTGGGCTCGGCATCAATGTGGATTCGGCCCTTTTCATCAAGGTCTGTGGCTGAGGTTTGGGCAACATTCGGTTGCTCTGATTCTTTGACCATGGTCTTTCTTTCTGACTATTTATCGATATCAGCTGCGGTTCCGATGAAGGCAGTAGTGAAGGTGCGATGGGGAATCTCGTGTTGCAACAGAACCGGTTCGGGTTGATCCACCAAGAAGACACGTAAAACATGAGCAGTCGCATGAGAGTGCACCCAATTGAGCTCGTCTATCTCACGATCAATCTTGGACGTGTGGACGCTTCCGCCTTCATTGACCGTGACGCCCTCGAGATCGCTGGGCACACCGGCACCAAACCCCTTGAGATAAACGTCGGTGAGAAGAAGGTGGTGGCCCTCAATTCGGTAAACCTCCCGCCAAGGTTCTTTTTCTACGGAATGGATCCACTCAAGTTCGATGTGTTCGATGCGTGAAGCCGGGGTTTCAAAATAAATGTCGCTGCCGCGAGAATCAGCCACGATCAACCGTGGTTCCTGCGATTTATCTACTGCACGAGAGAAAGCAAAGGGACCCACCACAGTGAGCGCAAGAACGATGACACCGAGTACGGCAACAAGGGCGAATCGCGAGCGCTTGACCATAGCGGTCCCCACCTAGCTTTTTGTCAGCGGACTAAAGAGCCCCTACTTCCTCGAAGTACTTACGAGCGCCAGGGTGCAGCTCTGTGGCAAGGCCATCCTCAATGGACTCCAACGTGATCTGCTTGGCAGCATTGTGGGAGGAGTGGATGGCGTCGAGGTTCTCAAAGAGTGCCTTGGTGATTTCGTAGACCTGGTCGTCGTTCAAGTGCGGGGAGACGAGGAGTTGGTTGGTGATGGAAGCTGTCGGTACATCCTCGGCTTCGTCGTAGGTGCCGCCAGGAATAACGTCCTCGTTGAAGAAGGGGTACTTTTCCCGAAGCGCCTTCATACCTTCGCCTTCGATGGGAACGATGACCACATCTTCGGTGGTAGCAAGATCCATGACGGAGGAGTTCGGGAGACCAGAGGTAACGAAGGCCGCATCAATCTGACCATTCTTCATCTGGTCGATGGAGTCAGCGTAGGACAGGAAGTCCTCGTTGATGTCGTCATAGGACATATTGTGGGCTTCGAGAATCATTTGAGCGTTGAGCTCGACGCCAGAGTTCTGGTCACCAACGCCCACGCGCTTATTCTTCAGATCCTCCACGGACTTGATGCCGGACTTTTCGGTAGTCACGATTTGGACGAAGTTGGGGTAAAGGGCAGTGATGGCGGTGAGGTCCTTCAGCCCTTCTTTATCGGCGAATGGCCCGGTACCTTCGATTGCCTGACGGGTTGCATCGCCCATTGCGAAAGCGATTTCGGCGTCACCATCAGTCAGTAGCTGAATGTTTTCGACGGACGCGCCGGTTGCCTGCACCGAGGTATCTGCTCCGAGGGTGTCGCCAAGCACCTGCGACATTGAGGCACCAATCTGGTAGTAGGGGCCAGAAGTGCCGCCAGCAGCGATGGTCACGAAGTCAACTGAGCTATCGCCAGAAGCAGAGTCAGAGTCTGAAGAGGAACAGCCTACAAGAACAAGTGACGCGGCTAAGACGGTTGCGAGTGTGGAACGGATGCGCATTGTGGTCTTCCTTTTCGGTGCGGATTTTAAGGCCGAGAATTGCGGGTTGATGATAGTCATCACCCTCAAGAGAGAGATGTGCTGTGAAGCACAACTTCTTGCCTGAAAATTTAGCAATCGACAGGCTTGCAGGAAGCAAAACTGTGGAATGGGGGTAGCTTTTTCTTTCCGCGTAAGCGTTGAAAGGAAATGAGGGTGATGTTCGGATTGGCGAGAATGTCGTCGGCGTGAAATTGTTTTGCTAGAAAAACTCGGCTTCTCAACTGCGGCGCTGATTTCTTTCGATTTTCTGCCGAAAAATCTCTAAATTCCCTGCATATCGCGGTGTTTGTGCTCCTTCGCGAACGGCGCTAGAGCATTCCCGTTGCCATTCTGCACAGCCTCCGTTGCCGTTCTGCAAGGTTTCCATTGCCGTTCTGCAATGCTCTCGCAGCCGTTTGATCACCCCCGTGAAAGCCACGAAAACCACAAAGAGGACACCCCAGCCGTTGTGAAACGGTCTGAGGTGTCCTCGGTTGCGGGGTCTGGGAAGGTGAGTTGGTTTGGTTAGTTCCAGACGGGGGCGTCGCCAAGCTGCAGCTCAGAGTAGCGCGCCTCCGGAACGGTGGCGGAGTAGGGCTTGCCCACGGCCTCCCATTCCTGGTCGGTATTGCAACGCACGTCCTGACCGTCGGTGTCGAGCATGGTAAAGCCCCACACCAGCTTGCCCTGGGAGTTCGCCGGCAGCGTGTACGGGCCAACCTCCTGGTCGAGCTTCCAGTGCTGTTCGTGCACGTAGGTGAAACCGTAGGTCTGGGTCAGCACCTTGGCCAGCTCGCCCTCGCCTTTGATGGAACCGGAGACCTCGATGGTCTGCGTGCGGGCCTGGGTCACGGTGTGGCTGACCGGCACGGGCTCGTCGTTGCGGTTGGCCACGCTGGTGGCATCCGTCTGCTTGAACCACCGGCGGGTAGCGGTGACGTAGGTGCCGTTCTCACCGGGCGTCGAGCAGTGTGTGCCCGGCTTGAAATCATCATTCCAGCGCTGCGGCAGCTCGAAGTTCCCGCCGAAGTCAGCGGCGTGGGCCACAGGAGCGGCCGCCAATAGGCTGAGCGCGGCGAAGGCGCTCGCGATGGACTTCTTCAGCACGTCTTAGCCCCAATCGTTGTTGTCGCGGGTGGAGACCTCGACGTGGCGCTCCTTCGGCAGGGTAGCGGTGAAGGTCTCGCCGTTGGCCTGCCAGGTGTTATCGGAACCGCAGATGGTCTTCTGACCCTCGAAGTCGGAAACCACCCAGCCGGCGCGCATGACGGCGGTCTTGCCCGGGGCGATGTTGTACGGGCCGACCTGCTCGCCCACCTCGTAGGACTGGGAGTCGGTGTAGCTGGAGGAGAAGGTGAAGTTGATGAGATCCAGCAGCTTGAAGTCAACGCCGGCGGAAACGTTCCAGGTCTTGGTCTTGGTTTCCTTGATGGAGCGGGTAACCGGCAGCGGCTCGTCGTTGTAGTTGGAGATGGTCCAGGAACCGGCGGAGCCGTCGAAGTAGGTGCGCTTGATCTTTACGGTCTGGCCGGTGTCACCCGGGTTGGCGCAGTGCTCACCGATGGTGGTCGGGTTGGCCGGGCCCAGGTCACGTGCCGGGAGGGCGTTGGCGGCCGGGGCAGCGATCAGGCCGCAGGCAATGGCCACGGCAGCGGTGGTGAAAGCAATCTTGGTCTTGAACATGGTGATTTCTCCTTGGGAAGTAAAGGGGGATTAGTAGATGGTCTGGGTCGGGACTGGGAGGTTGCGGTACTCGTCCGGGGTGATGTCCTCGGTGCGGGTGGAGCCGTCCTTGCTGGTGATGGTGGCCTCCGCCCAGAAGCCGCTGGGCGCGGTGGTCTGCTTGTAGTTGGAGGTCAGGCTGTACTTTCCGTCCTTACCGCAGTGGATCTCGCGGTAGTTGATGCGGGTCATGGTGGTGCCGTACTCCACGCGCACGCGCTCACCAGGAGCCAGGTCGATGTGCTCGAGCTCAGTTCCCACCGGCATGTAGGCGCGCTTGACCGCACCCACGGACTCCAGCCAGCCCTTCGGAATATCGCCGCGGTTGCCCTGCCAATTGGTGTAGGGGGCATGCTCCGCGCCGACGACGAAATCAGTGACCGGCGCGTACTCGTAGTTGCCCTTGGACCAGTTGAGGAAGTCCGTGGAGTAGCCCGGCTTGCGGAAGGTCGGCTTTACCGCAGTGATGTCCAGCGGGTACCAGGAGCTATCGCGGCCCTCGCAGGTCTCGCCCTCCTTGGGCCAAGATGGATCGCGCTGCAGGTCCTCGGAAGGTTGCATGATTTCGTCCTTCTTCGGGTCCGCGATCTTCTCCAAGCTGGGGCCGGACACGGAGGTGTAGTTGCCTTCGATGGGCTTGGAGTTCGCGCCCGGGGAGCGGGAGGGAATCTCCATGGCCAGGTCCGAAATTGAACCATCCGCCTTGATGATGTAGGCAAAGGCATAGCGCTCAGCCGGGCCCTTGCCTCGGATGACATTCGCCCCCGGCATGTTCTCCAGGCGGTCATCGTTGCAGCCGACGAACATGGAGATGAAGTCCTTTTCCACCACTCCGTATTCCACGCGGAAGGACTCGCCCGGCTTCAAGGTGATGGGGCCGAAGGTTTCCTTGTCGTGCCAGCCGTTGGACAGCTTCAGCCCGATATCGGACTTAGCGGTGGTATCCCAGCCAGAAGGCATTGCGGCCTTGGAGTTGGCCTCGATCTTGTGGTTGGTGCCGGTCTCAATGGAGGCGGTATAGGGCACGTCCTGATCGGTGGTGTTCTTGAACTGCAGGGTGCCATCGCTTAAGTAGCGGCGGCCAGTCTCTGCGAAGTGCCACTCTGGGGTGGTGATGTTTTCGCCGGACGCACTGCAGCTTTTGTAGAGGTTGGTAATGGGATAGGCCTGTGGCATGGGCGGGATGTCGGCCGCCTGTGCCGCAGGGGTAATGAAGGCCGCGGCTGCCGCCAGCGGTGCAAGCGCACGCAGTCCCTTAATGAGCACCTGTGTACCGTCCTTATATTTTGTTAAAGAGTAAGGAAAGATTCATAAAATCTGGGTATATCTTAGGAGGTGCTGGGTACGCCGGCAATGGTCGCGGACAATCATTTTTGGGAAAGTTAGGGGCGTAAAGTAACCTTCTTCCAGCCTTTTGACCCTTCGTTCACCAACATTTGATTGCCTCAATGCAGGGGTGGGACATGTGGGGGCGGCTTTTGTTCTTAGAACAGGTCCCAGATGGTAATGCCCAAAATGACTGAACCCAGGGCAAAGACAAAGTAATTCCATGGGTCATTCCGGAATTTCTTGTACTCCTTGACCTTGTGGAACATGTACACCGGCAGCAAGAAGATGAGAATTGCATCAAACACGCCGCCCACCAGGTAGATGAGGTTGAGAATCGGTGGATTAAACACGGAGACCATAGTGCCGGTGATGAAAATGAAGACGTAGACAATGGTGAGCAATGTACGTCGGTTGAGCCGGTTTGCTGTGCGCGGAGCCAGTAGGCGAACCATGTAGGAGGTACCTTCTTCTGCGCCGAGCATTGTTCCAAAGTAGGAGGTCACGATGGCGAAGATGACGATTAACGGTGCCAACACGGCCAGCGCGTGAACTCCGGTGACATTGGCAAAGTAGGACAACACCGGAATGTTTTGCTCGGAAGCCTCCCGCATACCGTCAGCCCCCAGCGCCAAGACGCATGACCAGACAAAGAACATGGTGAAGATGACCAGCAGCGCGGCCGTGTAGAGCTCAATGCGCGAGACTCGCTTTTCGGTGTTCTTGCCGTAAGTGGATTGCATGTCCACTGACATTTGCGATAGCGCCGCCATGTGGGAGAAGGAGAAAGCCAGCACGGGGAGAATAAGAACGGCGCCGAGCAAGATATTTGGCCAGCTTCCGTCTTTGTAGTCCACGTCCAGGAAGGAATGAAAATCCCACTGGGGGATGAGGTAGATCGACGTTGCTGCAAGCGAAATGATGAGCGGATAAACCAGAATTTGTGCCAACCAGAGCATGGGTTTGCGCCCGATGGCGAAAATTCCGGTGAGGGTGCCCACGCACAGCACCGAAAGCACCCAGCGGTTGATGGAAGGTCCATGGAGCTGGTTAACAATGAAGCTATCAATGGCATTTGTTACGGAGATGGCATAGATGAACACCGTGGGGATGTTGGCCAGGGAGTACATCAATGCCACGAACAAACCTGTGTTGCGTCCAAGGTACTTGCGCACCAGTTCCAAGATGTCCAGCCCGTAGTCCTGGGCAGGGGCGCCGGCGACAATGCGGGCATAGGTTCGGTGGGAGAAATACACCAAAGGGAAAATGATCACCGTGGCGAAGGCGAGCGGCCAGAAGCCAAAGGCTCCTGCCTGTAGCGGCAGAAAGAGGATTCCGGCACCCATCGCGGTGCCAAAAAGCGCAAGAACCCAACTCAGCGCCGTGCCTTCGGACTTCGGTGGTGTGCTCGCAGGTTGTGTGGAATCCCCCAAGTCGGTGGTATGTGCAGTGGTGTCGGCTTTGGACGAAGTCATAAAATTCTTTCTAGTAATCGACGGCCTCGCGGACAATTGGGCAGGTCATACAGTGCCCGCCTCCTCGGCCGCGCCCCAGCTCTGCCGATCCGATCTCCACTACCTCAATGCCGGCGGCACGCAACTTGGCGTTGGTGTGTTTGTTGCGGTCATAGGCCACCACCACGCCGGGTTCGATAGCCACGACGTTGTTGGCATCATCCCACTGCTCACGGGCGGCAGCGTAGGTATCGCCGCCTGTTTCGATGACTTCGAAGGCGCCAATGCCCAGCGCCTTGGCGACGACCTCGAGGAAGGACTCGGTGGGCAGTTCGACGTCGAAAGGCGCCGTGCTTGTCGAAGGATGCAGGACTATCGGCCGGATGGTGTCTACCACCTTGGGGTAGGCGGTGACCTTGTCGGCGTCAAGGAACGTAAGCACGGTGTCGAGGTGCATGGAGGCGCGCTCCTTGGCCATGGCCGCAATGATGACCTTGGTGGCGGCGCCTTCCTCAAATAGGCGCATGGCCAGCTGACTTACGCCCTGCCAGGTGGTGCGCTCACCCATGCCTACCAGTACGATGCCCTTGCCAATCGGCATGATGTCACCGCCTTCCAGTGCCGCAAGCCCCGGTTCCTCATCGGTGTTGCCGTACCAGAACTTGAAGTCTGCCTGCGCAAACCGCGGGTGATAGTTATAAATAGCGCGGGTGAGCAGCGTTTCCTGGTGGCGCGCTGGCATACGCATGGGGTTAAGGGACACGCCGCCATAGATCCACGCCGAATTGTCCCGCGCGTACTGCGTATTGGGCAATGGGCGCAGCGCAAAAGCGGACGGCCCGTAGACCTCACGCATGGCGTCGATGGTGCCGTGACCCAGGCCCTTCGGGATTTCGGCGAAGGGTAGTCCGCCAATGAGGAGTTCGGCCAGGCGTGCAGTGGGCATCTCATTGAACCAGTGGCGCAGCTCGCCGCCAATGCCCGCACCCACATTCTTATCGAGGAGCTTGTAGTCGAGGATGAGATCCCGCCCACCCGGGGTGTCCAGGGTCTCTTCCAAAAGCTTGTGCATTTCCAGAACCTCGACACCGTAGCTGCGCAGCTCGGCGACGAACTCCGCATGGTGTTTCTTGGCTTCGTCGACCCAGAGGACGTCGTCGAAAAGCAGCTCAGCGCAGTTACTGGGGGTGAGCCGCTCGTGCGCGAGCCCGGGTGCGCACACCATGACTTGGTGGAGTTTGCCGACCTCGGACCAGACTCCTAACGGGGAAGCTGCCATGTTTCTGAAACCTTTCTTGACGCCTGCACGGCGCCATCCTGCAACGTGGTGAACTGGTTCACCGGAACTATTGGTCTGTGAACTACACGACAAGTTTATGGACGCCGAATATTTTTTCAAGCCTCGCGTGGGTGAAAGAAAGCCCACGTAGATGGAGGTTTTACGGCGCTCTGCATAATATTATTCACTTTTATTCATGTATTGCGGTGGGGGAGTGGGCGCACTCTTGCTGGGCTTGCCGACGCCCCACCCCTCCACTACTGCGACGACCCTAGCGGTGGCGGAGACCGCAGACCGACAGTGAGCCGGATGCATAACTTTGGGTGGGGTGGAAACTCTGCGCGAATATTAGGGATCGGGGTGCGGGGGTGGGCGTGGCGTGCAGCGCACGGGGGATCGGGGCGTTTCCGCTACTGCGAATCGAAGTCCTCAACAATGAGGCTTGCCGCATGCGCACGGAGGTAGTCGCGCATGTATGGCAAGGCGAAGTCGACTTCGCCGTGGCCCGTGGTGGTGATCATTTCGGCGTCGAGAAGCCGGCGGCGATAGTTGCCTACATAAGAATCAGTCTTATTGAAGCGTGCCTTGATATCCGCCATCTTGGCAGGGCCATCGCTTTGGGCCATGTAAACCAAAAAGCTTCGGTCGACAGTGGAGAGATCCGAGAGCGCGGGCTCATGAACAAGTTGGCCGAGCTTTCGCTGTGCTGTTGCGACTCCGCGTTGGGCAGCGTCGATAGAAATCTCGGTACCTCCGTCAGCGGTACGTTCCTTTTCCCTGAATGAGCACTGGCCGACTAGCTGAATCATGAATGGATATCCATGGCACGCCTCAACCGCGGTTTCCAAAGCGTCCTTTGACCATGAGGTGGCGGCGCTGTGAAGGGGTTCCTCCAGTGCTTCACGTACATCCGAATCGGAGACCCTGCCCAGCTCAATGCGGTTAGCGCGTCGAAGAAAGGTAACTGGATTGGTGTCGCCGCGACTGTTCAGCTTTCCGGAAAGTAGTGGTCTAATTGAGGATGGGATGCCTGCCATGACAACGGAAATGTCTTCACCTTCGCGAACCAGATGTTGAATCGTGGCGCCGAACTCTATGAGCTCTTGGCTTCGTTGGTGGTGCATTTCATCCAATGTCACGAGCACACCACCAGGCTCCTGGCGGGCTTTTCGGTCAAGCTCACGTTTATAGGCCAGTAAATCCTTTAACGCATTACGTAGCGAGTACGTTGATTCCGCAATGGCTCGCGTATCCCAGTTGAGCCCGCCTCCAATGCCGAGGATGGAGACGTTGAGGCCTTTGAGCTGCTTCCTGTCTTTAGTCAAGAGTTGAATGATGCTGCTGCGCAAGCGTTCAACGAAACCGGCCGTTGCAGTGTCGCTGAGGGTGAGCCAACCGCGCGTGAGTGCTTCGTCTTCGAAGGCGTTAAGAAGGACTGTCTTTCCGATGCCGCGAGGGCCGATGATGAGCGAGATCCTCTCATGGGCGCCGGGGCCTTCATCGAGCGCGAAACCGAAATCACGAATGGCATCACTGCGGCCAACCAGCAATGGGGGAGTGGCGCCGAGGGTAGCCGTAAAAGGGTTGGTGTGTTTCGGATTCATGGCACTCACTCTAGACCACAAAGCTTTTGAAGTCTTGTGAAGTTTATGAAGTTTTTGAATTTTTTGAAGTTTATGAAGAGCTGTGAAGTTTGAAAGAGGGGCCGCGCCGCTAAGCAATGGGAAGTGGCGGCTCGGCCCCAGAGTGATAGGGAAGAAGGGCGGATTCCCAGCCTTCCGTGTAGGGGCATCTTTAACGCTAGGAGCGGGGCCGGACATCGCTGCGAATGATTCGAACACGCGGATCGAACGTCCAGTTGGACGAAACGGCAAGCTAGCATGTGCTTGGTCAACAGCATTCCTGAGCCACGTACTGTAAACGTATGGCTCAGGATGCTTTGGAACCCATATCGGCACTGCCCCGCGGCGAGTTCGCCTTTCCGGGCCCGCTTCGCGACGCCCTCGTCACCGCCATCCTGGACGGCACCAAAACCACCACGTCATCCTTGCTGGTTGAGCACCCGCGCGACCACGATCCGCAGGAGGGTGTGGGTACCCTTGAGGCCGTCCTCGATTCACACGACAACGTGGTGTGCGTCATCCGGACCACCGAGGTTTACGTGTGCCGGCTTGTGGCCGTCAGCGACGAGCACGCCATCGCCGAGGGCGAGGGCTACGCCGATGCCAGCGACTGGCGCGCCGGGCATGAGCAGTTCTGGTGTTCACCCGAGTTCGTTGAATACATCGGAGAGCTAGATATCAACGATGACACCCAGGTGGTGTGTCAGCGTTTCACCGTTGATGGGCGGTACCCGGTTAGGGCATTGGAGGCGTGGGATTCCTGAAGGGGCATGCCCGCGGTCTAGGAGTTTTCGTAGCTCGTGCCCAGCGGTAAGCATCTGGACTATGAATGTTCATCTAGATTTTGCCTCAAGGTCGAGGAACCTCTAGCCGCGTTAGGCAGAATGCCTCTATGCGCAATCGTCACACCATTCTTGCTTTGACTGCTCTTCTTTCTCTCAACGCATCTAACGCTATCGCTGCTGAATCGGACCCAGGTCAGGCGGCAGTAGCGACCGGAGACGTTGTCTACTTCCAGGACATGAAGGAGTTTGAGCCCCGAGCCTGGGATGACGGGAGCCACCAAGGCGGCATCGCCTACCTAGCAACTGCCCTTGAGAATATCCGCCAAGAAGAAGGCGACCCTATCGTCGCCTTTGGTGGAGAACTTGCTGCCGGCAGCCTATTCGGCTCAGTCTTTCGCGGTGAGCCATTTGTCGAGGCTTTTAACGAACTCGGCGTGGACGTCGGCAACTTTGGCAACCACGACTTTGATTACGGCGTGGACCATACTCGTAGCCTTATCGAAAAGGCCGAGTTTCCGTGGATTTCCAGCAACCTGACTACCCAGAATGGCGAGCCGATCAGCGATGACGGGACCACCTTCACTGCTAAATCCGGTGAACTCACCGTCGGGTTTGTTTCTCTTACTGCCGACCTTGATCGAACCGTAGCTGCCAAGGATGTCGTGACGGGGGACTTCGCTGAATCCGCACGCGCCGGGGTTAACAAGCTCCAAGAAGAAGGCGTTGATGCGATCGTTTTGCTGAGCCAGATCTCAAAAGAAGACACCACTCGGGTAATGGAAGAGATTCCCGAGCTTGCAGCAGCGCTGCGTGAAGAAAACGAGGCGCAATCACCGGAAGAAGTAACCTACACCGCAGATGATCGGCCGATTATCGCACCGCGTGCTGATTATGGAACGTTGGTTCACCTCGACGTCACCGTTGACCGTTCCACGCAGAAGACCACGGTGAAGGTAGTGAACCATCCGGTCAATCCATCGCTTCCTGCTAACGAAGAGTGGAAGGCACGCAGCGAGAAACTCTACGGTGAATTAGACCGTCAACTGGGTGAGCAACTTGGTACTGCGACGCAGGCTTTATCAAAAGCAGAACTAGGCCCGTTGGTAGCGGATGCATACCGCGAACATTTCGATACTCAGCTCGGATGGCAGAACGGTGGCGGCCAGCGTGCTGACATGAAAGAAGGGACCTTGACCCGTCGCGATGCGCAATCGGTGCTTCCTTTCGGTAACTCACCAATCGCGATTCAAGCAACGGGCGCACAGATTAAAGATGCACTGGAAAAGGGTATTGAATCTAATCCGGATGGTGGGAATGGCTTCCCACGGACTGCCGGATTCACGTTTGATTACGACATGAATGCGCCATTCGGTGAGCGCGTCAGGGCGATAAAGCTCGATGATGGCACGTCAATGGACATGAATTCCACGTACTCACTGGCCATTAGCAATTACGTGGTGAATGGTGGCGACAAGATCGATTCATTCAGCGATGCGCGTGTTACTTCTACTGGCACGGCAATCGACGTCGATGTCTTCTCCGAGTACATCAAGCGGCATGGTGAGCTCTCACCTTTGAAGACTCCTGATGAGCCAAACGATCCAGCAGACGGTGGGAAGACAGAAGAATCATCGATTGGTTCTTCGCGTGGAGCAGCCGTTGCTATCGGGGTGATCGCTGCACTGGCAGGAGCCTTCATCGCGTTTACTCCCAAGCCCGTACTGGATGGGATTGTTCGCTATCTGAAGACCTTCTTGCCGGGCTCGTGGCAACTAAATCTTCCTTCGGATCACTTCCCCTTGCAGGGACTGCATCAATAACCAGGGTATTTCAGTTCTACGGAGTCATTCCCACGTACCAAAAGAGTGGCTGAGCTGCGAGTGATAAGTTGAGCTTCTTCGTCAATGTGGCATAGACCTTGATGAGGTAATTCTTTTTATCAGCCCAGTCGATACACCTCGTAGTCGCCCGGCACTCCTGCGCCGGGGACGTGCTGAAGTCCGAGCTTCAATGCTAGGGCAATCGACGCTTCATTAGTGGGGTCGATTATCGCAACGACTGGGAGCTGCGGGAAACGCTCGCGCGCATTGGCAACCGCAGCGGCTGCGGCCTCCTTGGCATAGCCCTGGCCTTGCGATTCGGGTGCGAAGCGGTAGTAGAGGTTGAGCACTTCCTCACCGGCTTCTTCGCTATGACGCACGCCGGTAAAGCCAATGGTCGTTCCATCGTGAGTGGACACCACGTAGTAGCCCAGCTGTTTTTCACTCCAATTCTGTTGCCACGAGCGTGCCAGTTCCGCGGCTTCCTCCCTAGTCTTCATAGCCAATTCAGGGCGGTGCTCGTAGGTGCGGGCGTCCGAATGAATGGCAAAGATGGCGTCAATATCGGCATCTGTAGGCACCGACAATGCGAGCCGTGGGGTCTGGAGGGCGAAATCCTGATTCATAGGGGTTCCTTTCATTGAAATTTACAGGACTCCCAGGTTATCCAATCACGCGGTGAAACCCCTTCAATTCCCATCAAACTCATCTGCTTAGTGTCCACTAAACGAGGGTTCCTCACGATCAGCACGCATGTAATACATGTGCATGCAGTGAAGGACTATCGGTCCAGGGGACGTGGCCGATTTTCCGCCCCTCTTCGTCAAGGAGAACTCCCGCCCTCTTGTGGTGTTGCAGGAGGATGCTGCGGCTGACTACGCGAGTCGGTAAGCCGCGGACTACGTCAGATTCCACTTCGTTGGCTTGGCTGAAGGACCTTAGCCATAAGATGACGTAGAGGTTTGCTTCCCCACCTACCAGTGTTGTACACAAGCGCGCGTCTGGAAAGGTCTTGATCTTCGTGACTACCTCGTCGAGCTTAGCCGGCGGGACCAGCAGCCATAGGGCCAGCACCCCAGGCCATTCGTCGTGGAGCGGTGCAGCCTCCACTCGCTGGATAAGGACCCGCCGTGAGAGGAACTGTTTAACAATCCGTCGGGCCTGTGGGTCACCGAGACCCAAAGATGAAGCAATACGCGAGGCGCCGGCTCGTCCATCGCATTCCAACACACGAAGCGTCTTTTCCACGCGTTCGTCGAACTCTACTTCCGGGAACTTGTATTGGTTGGGCGATTTTTCGATTCGGCCAAGGGTGCCGCTGTTCCACTGAGCACCTTCAAGCTGGACATCCGACATTAGTGAAATGATTAGTTCGGATATGCCCTCGACCTGTCCTATGGACACATTGAGTACTGGGCGCACGCGGCTCTTGTCAGGAACAAAGACTATGAGCTGAATCTGGTACGCGCCGGTCATCTCACTTACCGACATCACTTCTGGGACCTGACAAAGTTGCTTGGCGACCGCTTCGACGAACCCTGGCTGGCATTTGACCCGCACGCTGAAGCACATCAACCCACGGACCCTATTTGGGTAGGTAGCGATCCAACCGGCTCCCGACTCCACCAGAGCGTGCCAATGTCGCCTCACCGTGGGGCCACTTACCCCAATTGTCCGCGCAATTTCCGCCCAGGGCGCGCGGGGATTGCGTTGAAGGGCATCAAATACCGCGAAGTCCAATTCCGACATCATGGTCTTTCCAGGATCTATCCCAGAGTCCATACCGAACATATTCTCCTGTTTTTAGACGTCATTCAAACAAAGAGAGCTTTCAGAAAGTTTATTTAAATAACATACCTCGACAATGTGATCCATGGCATTAACTTGCGCGGATTGCATCTATGTCTCATTTCCGTTCGTCAAGGAGTTCCATGTTTGAGCAAGAGCCGTCTTCGACCAACATCAAGGACTTGGTAGATTCGCTGCAAAGCTACGCCAACCAATTTGCCGACAACCTCGCCGACGTTGCCAAGGATCTGTGGGATCACCCTGAAATCCGTTTCACCGAGTACCACGCCGCTAAGCGCCTTACCGCTGAGTTAGAGGACGCCGGGTTCGAGGTCACCCGCGGTTTCGGAGGCCTTGAAACGGCCTTTGTCGGCAAATGGTCTTCGGCCAGTGCAACCGCCGACTCGCCAACACTGGCAGTCTTTTGTGAGTACGACGCCTTGGAAGAGGTAGGCCACGCCTGCGGCCACAACATCATCGCAGCAAGCGGCTTGGGCGCAGCGAAAATCGCTAAGGCAGATTTGGAAGCCGATGGGAAGACGGGCGCTCACTTGGTGGTCATCGGCAGCCCCGGTGAAGAGGGCGGGGCAGGTAAGGTCCCGTTGATCGAGAATGGGGTGCTCGAGGGGGTTGACTACGCCGTAATGATCCACCCGAGCAACGAGGAGAAGGTCGGGGGAGGGAGCCTTGCTCGCGTCGCTCTCGATGTTGAGTTCAAGGGCAAGGCCAGCCATGCCGCGGCTGCGCCGGAAGACGGGCGTAACGCACTCGACGCAGCAACTCTCTCGCTAAATGCGATCGGCCTTCTCCGCCAGCAGATCAAGGATGATATTAGAATCCACTCGATCATCACTAACGGTGGGCAAGCACCAAATGTAATTCCTGAGCTAACTGGAATTCGGACTTTCGTGCGTGGATCGGACTCCGATTATCTTCTCGAGAGCGTTGTTCCGCGCGTTAAGAATTGCTTCGAAGCTGGCGCTCTTGCCACCGACTGCACTGTGAGCATCACCTCGACTACTCCGCCCTATCTTTCGCTGAAGTCGAACCCGACTCTGGTCACCATCGCTGAAGCAGCGTTTTCGGCTGTTGGGCGCCAGACTACTCCGAACGAACTGTTCTCTGGGTCTACAGACATGGGCAACGTTAGCCAAGTAGTCCCTGCTATCCACCCAATGATCCGCCTGACCCAGGATGCCCCGCCTCATACCCGTGAGTTCGCAGCAGCTGCCGATGGTCCTGATGCAAAGAAAACGATCATCGACGGCGCTTTGATTCTCGCCGCCACCTTGCTAGCCGGTTTCCGCGACCCCGAAGTCGTGGAAGAAGCGAAGCGAACTTTCAACGAATAACACCCCAGCAAACTAAGTAAGGAGTGGCTATGTCTAGCGCTAGCTCCCACTCATCGCCGGTCACCCAAGAAAGTGCGGAAAAGTCATCCACACGCTCGACTCGTCAGTTCGGTCGAGATGTTCTCCGTACGATCGAGAAGGTCGGCAATGCCTTGCCAGATCCCTTCCTGCTTTTTGTAATTCTGGCGTTAGCAGTCATGGTAATGTCTGCGATAGGCCATGCTTTCGGAGGTTCGGTCACCCACCCAGGAACCGGGGAAGACGTCCATATTCGTAGCCTTCTGTCGGGTGAAGGCATCGAGTACATCCTGACTTCGATGCTGGAGAACTTCACCGGTTTTGCGCCCCTGGGACTAGTCCTAGCCGTGATGCTCGGCATTGGCTTGACCGAGCAGGTCGGCTACATTCAGCACGCCGTGCAAAAGACCGTTCGTCGAGTGCCCTTCGCGGCCCTCCCTTACGCGGCGGTTTTCATTGGAGTGATCGGCAACCTCGCTTCCGACGCTGCGATGGTTGTCATCCCGCCCTTGATCGGGATCGTCTTTCACCACGCGGGAAGAAATCCCATTGCCGGTGTCGCTGCAGGCTTCGCCGGTGCGGGCATTGGTTTCACCGCAAACCTCTTTGTTGCCGGTACTGATGCACTGCTGGCGGGAATTACCACCGAAGCCGCGAGAATTGTCGACCCAGAGGCGCATGTAACAGCCGTTGCAAACTGGTACTTCAACGTTGTGTGCGTCTTCGCCCTTACGCTCGTTGGAGGACTCGTCACTACCTATGTCACCGAAAAGCGCCTCGGTAAGTACGAAGGTTCAATAAACGCCGAGGAGCTAGAGGAAGAGACAAAGGAAAGCGACAGAGCCCTGCTATTTTCTTCTGTCCTGGGGACGGCGTACATCGTACTAATTGCGGTAGTCGTATTGCTCCCCGATAGCCCACTCCGGGGCGAAAACGGGGCAATCATCGATTCCCCGTTCATGTCGGGCATCATTCCGATCATACTCGGCTTCTTTATGCTCCTCGGCACTAGCTACGGCATCCTGATGGGGAAGATTAAGGACTCCAAGGATCTGTCGTCATATATGGCAGAGGGTATTTCCGGAATGTCCGGCTACATTGTAATGGTCTTTGCCATCGCGCAATTCATCAAGTACTTCGAGTGGTCGAACATCGGTATCTGGCTAGCGGTCAACGGTAGTGATTTCTTAAAAGAAATTGGTTTTACCGGAATCTTCCTGATTATCGGATACATCGTGTTCACAGCCCTGCTCAACTTGATCATTCCGTCAGGCAGCGCCAAGTGGGCATTGGAAGCGCCGGTTTTTGTTCCACTCTTTATGCAATTGGGTTATCACCCTGGCTTCATCCAGGCGGCCTATCGTATGGGCGATTCCTCCGCGAACATGGTGACACCGGTATCCCCTTACCTACCGATCGTCCTGGGGTATATCCGTCGGTACGACAAGAGTGCGGGTGTGGGCACATATATCAGCATCATGCTGCCCTATACGATTGCGTTCTTCTGTACCTTCTTGGCCGTCTTCCTTGTATTCTTCGCGTTAGAAATACCCTATGGCCCAGGCGTGACCGCTCACCTGTAGTAAGACAGCGTGGTGTAGTAAAATACCGAACGATAGATCCCCGGTCGGGCCTCTTCCCCTTGTAGGGAACGCATAAATGACCGGGGCCTTTCGTTCTCACGGAGACGTGGACATATTCCAAAAAAATTGCCTGAGCTGCGAACAACAAGTTGAGTTTCTCCGTCAACGCGGCATGCGCATCGACGACAGTGCAACTGCAGTCGAGCTTCTCTCACGGGTTAACTACTTTCGTTTATCCGGGTATTTCCGGTATTTGCAGCTCGTGTTTACCCAATCTGCACGCGTGTGGTGCAATCAATCTTGGCGTAGGGTCGTCCCTTCTTGTCAATACTGGTCATTGCGTAGTTTCCGTTGTAGGCGCGGCAACCGGTGTAGTTGTCCACCGGATTGCTAGGTGCCGGTGCGGCTGGTGCCTGGTAGGCGGGTGCTGCTTGCTGGGCCTCCTGCTCCGCGCGACGGGCAGTCTCCGCAGCCTTGCGTGCTGCTTCTTCCTCGGCGCGCTTCTTCTCGCGTTCCTCATTGGCGGAGGAGATTTCGCGATCCAAAGATTCTTTTCGCTCAGTGGCGTCCTTCTTCAGTTCGTCGAGAAGCTTTGCTTGCTCCTTGCCAAACGCTTCCTTCTGGAACTCAGACTGTTCCGCCATGGCCTTCTCCAGCTTGGTTACGGCTAATTTCGCGATGGCTAGACGGGTGGCATGGCTACGAGCCTTGTCGAGCTGCTCGTCGTTCCACATGTCATTGAAGTGGAACTGCCGCGCCTCATACACGGCGGAGCGTGCGTCCTGGAAGGACTGGTAGGCGCTGTCGTCGCCAAAGCTGCATTCCGGACCGGCCGAGTTGATGCCCTTGCCCGCAGCACGGGCTCGGTCGGCAGCGGCAGAGACCTCCGAGAAGAAGCGGGTGTTGCTGCCCACTTTCATCGGCACTGCGAAACCTTCCTCAGCAACGGAGGCGTTGATGAGCGAACTCTCCTTGAATACACCGGCCAGCGTGCGGCCATACTTGTCCTCGCGCTCATCGTCGTACTCCAGCGTCACTACCGTGCCTACTGGCAGCAGGCCTGCCAAGTATTGCTTTGCTTCCTCGGCCAAGCACTCCTTGCCCATCTCAGGCGTATCGATGTTGAGCAGGCGAATACGCGTGGTCTCACCATCCTGCGCTACATCGATGGTGTCGCCATCGATGACGTTTTGGACCGTAATGACGTCATCGGAAGAGTCCGGCCCTAATACGGCATAGGCACCGTAGCTCACTCCACCGGCGGCTAAGAGCCCAGCGACAACCTTGAAAATCCCATATCAGGAACCCCACGAGAGAAAGAAAGTAACAAGAACATCAGGAGTATACATGCCTGTATTAGGGGGTGTTCCTATATAGTTTGTCAACCTTGCGGCGTCCGGCCCTGCTTGCAGCTGTTTTGTCCACTTCCGGTTCTCTCGGTCGCGGCACGCAAGGGCGAGTCGAACGCGCCTACAGTCACGTGTTGGCAGGCGCACATTCACAATCGTAAGGCGCGCCATCATAACCAAGCGGTCGACTTTTTGCCGAGGCTAAAAACTGATTGGCATCGTACTGCTAGCAGGCCCATGGCTCTAGGTAAGGTGCCCCCGCTCCACTGTTCCAAGGAAGAGGGGAGTGTGGAAGGCGGAGAGCTTGAACTAGGCAACGAGCTGTAAGCGGAGTTCTTTTCGCTGGAAGGAACTGCATCACAATCCTAGGAGACGTATGATGTCTTATGACTCTAATACGAAGGCGAAGAGGAAGGTTTCCAAACATGACTGCAAGCACACAGCTCCTGCGCGGTGTTGTACCACCGCTGCTGACCCCGTTTAATGAGGACTACTCCGTCGACACCGATACCCTCAAGCGCCAGGCTGAACGCCTTATTAAGGCTGGCGTTCATGGCCTGTTCGTGCTCGGCTCCTCAGGTGAGGTTGCTTTCCTCACTCGAGAGCAGCGCAAGGAAGTCATCGCAACGGTGGTGGAACAGGCTCAAGGGCGCGTTCCGGTCATCGCCGGCGTGATTGATATGACGGCACCGCGAGTGATTGAGCACATTGAAGACGCCGTCGCGCTCGGGGTGCAAGGGCTAGTTGCCACTGCGCCTTTTTATGTTCGTACTCATGATGTAGAAATTGCTGAGCACTTACGGCTTCTCCATGCAGCCGCGCCAGAGACCCCCATCTACGCGTACAACATTCCGGTCAGCGTTCACTCCGTGCTGGATATCGCTACTCTTATTTCTCTGGCCAAGGAAGGCGTTATCGCTGGTGTCAAGGATTCCGGCGGCAATGATGGATACACGCGTGCTCTGATTAGCGCCCGCGACAAGGCTGGGGTGAAAGACTTTGTAGTCTTGACCGGCTCGGAAACTACGGTCGACTTTGCTTACCTGGCAGGTGCCGATGGCGTGGTACCTGGTCTGGGCAACGTGGACCCGGTTTCCTACGTGAAGCTACACGAGCTCCTAGTTGACGGATCGTACGCAGAGGCCGCGGAATTGCAGTCTAAGATTTGTGACCTTTTCACCATCGTTGGTGTTGGTGATGGCACGCGCATGGGCGGGAGCTCGCAAGGCCTCGGCAGTTTCAAGGCAGCGCTGCACCACCTGGGCGTCTTCCCGTCGGGGCTGATGTCTCGTCCGCATGTCGCTCTGAACGATGAGGAGCTGGCTAAGATTCATGAGATCGTCGATGCCGCTCAGGTGATCGAACCTTAATTCCTCTGGACTACGACGAAACGAGTGAAGAGTGACTAGTACCCTTGCGCTTGATGTCGGTGCAACCAAGATTGGTTGGGGCTTCGTGGCTGATGAGGACCCAACACAAGCAGTAGCGCTGGGAAAGATACCTACCCAGCCGGCCGGGGCTTCGCCACAGGAGCAGATCCAGAAAGCCATTCAGCTGGCGTTGGAGGAATCGGGTATCACTCCGGCGCGAATCGGCATTGGCTCGCCAGGAGTCATTAAAGCTCCCGAAGGGCTCGTCACCTACAACGGAGACACCATTAAGAACTGGGCTGGCACCAACCTTCGTGAGGTCGCGAAAGAGGTTGTTGATCTCCCGTGTGCTGTTCATAACGATGTGCGAGTCTGGGCGTACGGAGAGTTGATGCTCGGAGCCGCGAGGGAGTTCCAGTCCGGCAGAGTCCTGTACCTTTCGTTGGGAACTGGTGTCGGTGGTGCGGTAAGCGATAACGGGAGTCTGCTCAGCGGACCTACCGGATCGGCCGGAGAGTTTTCTGAACTCTTGTGTGCTGATTTCCGGGGCTTTGCGGACCGCGCCGAGAACATCATGAGCGGCAATAGTCTGGCTGCATATTACGAAGAATTTTCTGCGAACCCTGCAAGCGAACGGGTGCAGTGGAAGCAGCGGGACCAGTTAGCGCTTCCCCTCGAAAAGGTCGTGGAAAGAATGAACCAGGGAGATGAGCTCGCGTCCCAGATTATTCGAGGGAATTCTTATGGCCTTGGCCGCGCGGTGGCTGGTCTTGTTTCAGGGCTCGATCTCGATGCCGTTGTCTTGGGCGGTGGTGTGTGTCAGATTGGGGCGGCTGTGGAGGAACCGTTCCGTCAGGCTATAGAGGATTTCGCGTTGAAGCCGAATCGCTCCGTTGCAATTCGGGTTACTGAATCCCCGGCGACAGCCCCGTTAGTGGGCGCAGCGGCTTTTGCTCGAGACAACGCTTTTTAGCACCGTTTAACCGCGATATATCCAGAGGAAGGTTCAAGCATATGTTTAGGTTTAAGAGCAGTGAACTGGCTGACCGCCGAGAAGAAGTTCACGACATGATTCGAAACTCGGTGATTGTCTCGGTGCAAGCGCCGGATGGTCACCCAATGCGCGATACCCACACCTTGACGCATGTCGCCCGTGCGTGTGTTGAGGGCGGAAGCCGCGCAATCCGGTGTGGCGGGTATGGCGGCATCGAGGATGTCGAGGCAATCGCAGCCGCAGTAGATGTACCAGTTTTCGGCCTAACAAAGGAGGGGAGTGAGGGGGTTTATATCACCCCTACTGTTGAGTCCGTGCGCCGATTGGCTGAGGCAGGGGCCGCTGTTATCTGTGCGGATGCTACGGATCGCCCTCGGCCCGATGGATCGAGCTTCTCCGATCTTGTCGCCGAGTGCCACCGACTTAATGTTCTGTCGATGGCTGACTGTTCTACCCCGGAAGAAATGCAGCGGGCGCACCAAGCGGGGGCGGATATCATCTCAACGACGCTGGCCGGCTACACAGAGTTCCGGAGCAAGACCGAAGGCCCAGATCTTGAATGCTTGGCAGAGGGGCGACGGCTCTGCGGTGAGGATGCCTTTGTAATCGGCGAAGGAAGGTTTGCCTCGCGCGATGATGTGGCTGCAGGAAAGCGCGCCGGCGCCGACGCAATCATCATTGGCACTGCCATTACAGACCCTGCGTGGATTACGCGGAGCTTTAATAGCTGACACGGACTGTCACAGCGAAGTCAGCAGGGGCTCGTAATGCCTGATTACAGACTCTTGGTACTTCTTCAGATCTTTATTCTGTAGGGCATCGACGATGTCTTGGTGCGCGCGAACCGTTCTGCTGAAGTCCTGTGGTTCTTCTATTTTGCGAAGTGGAATGACGTTCATGTGCACTTGCCAGAAGGCATCATTGAGCTCACGGATAATCGGGTTATCTATTTCGGAAAGCAGAACCTGATGAAACTCCCGATCCTCCTCGGCAAAGTTGAGACCTTGCTCCCGCTTGGCTGACATTTTTTCAACGATGGCGCTCAACTGATCTAGCTTGGAGGGATCGGGTTTGGTAGTGATTTCTTGCCCGATAGCAAGATCAATTGCCTGCCGAATCTCCACCACATTGCGAAGCGTTTCAAGGTTGTCGTCAGCGTCGAGAGTCGCGCGAAAAATGAGGCCTTGAACTAGGGCTTTGAGTGACGTGCCGGAGACAAACGTTCCGGTTCCGTGCCTGACTTCGACGATATCTAACGTCGCTAGGATTCTGATGGCTTCTCGGACGGAGGAGCGAGAGAAGCCGAGTTCCTCACAGAGCTCTGATTCGGTTGGCAAAGTGTCCCCAGGCTTGAGTGCGTTGTCCTGAATGAATTTCTTGATGCCTTCTACAGCCTGCTGTGTGGTTGAGGCAGGGCGATGTGCGGCTTCGCTGAATCCCCATGTTCCGGTGTGCACTGGTTAATCCCTCTTTTCTTTCCGATCCATCTTAAGCCTCCCACGTTGGCGGGGTTCTCAAAGGATGAGCGCTGCTGGGGGAGGAGCACTTCGCTCTGACGATCAGGGGTAGACGGCTTTATCTTAAATCCCCTCACACATCAGACGTCTGATGTATTGTATCTTTCAACATGCTTTGTTGCACAGACGAATCGGAGAGTGATTTAGCTCTCTGCACTGAAAGCCCTGAAGGGAAGGTCAAATGCAATCGTTCGGAACACTCAACTGGATAGTTCTGATCCTCTATCTCCTGGGAATGCTTCTTGTCGGCGCTTATTTTGCGCGTAGGGCCGGCAGTGATCAGGACGAATTCTTCAAAGCGGGTGGCAGGATTCCTGGCTGGGCGGCAGGATTCTCAATCTATGCCACGACGCTGTCTGCCATCACGTTTATGTCCACTCCGGAAAAGGCGTATCTGACTGACTGGGCCTACTCGGCTGGTAACCTCGCTATTTTTGCCATTGTTCCAATTTTGATTGGTTATTATGTTCCGTTCTTTAGGAAGCTGGATGTCACGACGGCCTACGAGTACCTTGAGGAGAGATTCTCCGTAGCCCTCCGAGTTCTAGGCTCGCTCCTCTTCGTTCTGTATCACGTTGGGCGCATCGCCATCGTTATCTATTTGCCTACGTTGGCAATCACGTCGGTGGCAGATATCAACCCGCTGGTCGTCGCCGCGTTTGTAGGCGCTCTTTGTATTGTGTACACCTTCCTGGGAGGCATGGAAGGCGTGATTTGGTCTGATGTGATTCAGGGAATCCTGCTGCTGGCTGGCGCTGCAGCGGTAGTGCTGACGGCCATGGCCATGACTCCCGATGGATTTAGCGGTGCGGTGGTTAACGCCGCTGAAGAAGGAAAGTTCTACTCAGCGGACAACTTCACCACGAATGCAGTCTTCTCCTCAATACCATTCATCTTTATCGGAAATGTACTGAACAGCTTGCACCAGTACACCTCTTCTCAGGACGTCGTTCAGCGCTACCAAACGACTCCTACAATTCAAGCAACGAAGAAGTCCCTCATCGTCAACGGAATACTGGCGCTGATAACAATTCCGCTGTTCTACGGGATGGGAACGGCTTTGTATAACTTCTACGAAGCGAAGGGTGGTCTGCCTGAAGGAGTCAACACTTCTGCCGTAGTGCCGTATTTCATTCTTTCGGAGCTGCCTGCAGGCATTGCCGGACTCTTGATTGCTGCCATCTTGGCGGCTGCGCAATCGACAATTTCTTCTTCGCTCAACTCGATTTCCGCCTGCGTTGTCGTAGATATCTATAACCGCTTCTCCCCGAAGGAAGCGTCGGTTGCTTTCTCTCGCCTGGTCATCATCGTTGCCGGAACCTTCGGATTGGCCGTTGCACTGTATCTCATCATTACCAACCAGTCGGACCTGTGGGACCTGTTCCTCGCGATTACCGGTCTTTTTGGAGTTCCGCTCACTGCGGTATTTGTCTTGGGTATCTTTACGAAGTCCGCAAATTCCAATGGCGTTCTCATCGGGCTCCTGTGCGGAGCGATTGCTGCGTATTTCGCTGGAAAGCTGGACCAAGGCCCATTCTTGGTCTCGATTGTCGCCTTCGTAGGAACTCTCGTTATCGGCTACCTGGCATCCTTCATCTTCAGGAAATCTGACCATCACGACATCACGGGCTTGACTATTTACGGAAAGGACCTTGAATACACGCGGCGCAGTGTCAATCAAATACCCGTTGCGCAAAGTGAGTAAGCAATACGAATAGGCTGCCGCTAGGCTTGGTTCGTGTGTACACCGAAAGCAACTGAGGGAAACACAATGACCACACCCGATATCGAGGTTGACTACGACTCCGTCGATTCGATTCTGGATGTGATCGGTCGATGCCTACGCGTGGACCGCAAACTCAATCAGCGTACACCGTGGGATGGCTTTGTGGTCGTGTCCGGTTACGAGCAGGGGCACGCGGCGCGCCAGGCATGGCGGTTTGTCGGTGATAAGACTTTGATCACCACGGTGTCCGCACTCAACCCAGCGTTCAACCGTACGCTGATCGCACGGTTGCGAGAGCTCACCGCCGATCCGGAACGCGGTGAGTGGCAGACCTGGATCGCGCGGTACGATCTCGCCTCCGATAAATTCGACCACACATTCCTGTGGCCCGGAGAGGACGAAGGCTTTAACGTTCTCGCCTATGACACTCCGATGTCCACGATCGAAACCCTGAACCCAGCCCATCACGCTGAATAAACCCATGGCGCAACTGGAGGGAACGCAATGACTCCATCTGATTTCACCGTCGACATGGACTCCGCCGATTCGGTCCTTGAAGCAATGAGCGAGTGTCTGCGTTTAGATGAGGAGCTCAATGAGGAGAAACCGTGGGACGGCTTTGTGGTCGTGACCGGCCTCAACGAGGTGCAAGGTGCATCACAAGCATGGCGCTTTGTCGGCAAGGAGACCCTGCCCACGCCGGTGGGCATACGCAATCCGGCACTCGACCCCGACCTGCTGGAATGGTTGCGACAGCTCACCGCCGATCCGGAACGTGGTAAGTGGCAGACGTGGATCGCGCGCTACGATCTCGCCTCCGATAGCTTCGACCACACATTCCTGTGGCCCGGAGAGGACGCAGGTTTTAACGTCCTCGGCTATGACACCCCGATGGCCACGATCGAAACCCTGAACCCGGCCTTTCACGCCGAATAACCGCGACCACAGGACCCATTTCAGCATTGGTATCGCCCCGGTAACGCCGACCCGCCTAGGTTGCTTGCCCGAGTAGAAGTAACGCGTGAGCGTTACTAGGGGGCTGCGTATGGAGCGCTGCACTCCGCTGCTTCTTTGGTTTCGTGCTAGCGCGTCTTTATCTGGGAGTGCCGAACCTTCCGAGAAACCCGCCGAGAAGTCTCTTTACAAAGAACTCACCGACACCGATGGGCAAGTCCTCGGCGACCCGACGACGAACAAGTTCACCCCTCCCGCTCCTTTGATGTCGGCAGCTCCCTGAATGGTTCTGGATTGGGTGGTCATGTGAGAATTATCTTGGTGCCAAAACGGTGGATGTACCCGTGAGGAGGGGGTTCCTTCTCGCGGGTACATCTATTGGGCAAAGGTGTAAGGCCTAGCGTCCAAAGTTCTGGACGGCATACAGCTTGCCGTCGGCACCGATGGCCATGCCAATGCCCACGGACTTGGCGCGCGGGTCAAGCAGGTTCTTGCGGTGGCCGGGGGAATCCATCCATAGCTGCACGATGCGGGCATCGGAGTAGTCGCTCCATGCCTGGAGGACGTTCTCGCCACCAGCTGGCAGGCCGGCGGGGTAGTGGGTCCAGTAGTTCGGGCGGTGACGGGTGTTGCCGTCGCGGCTCAAGGTGTTGGCCCAGTCCTGTGCCAGGTTGGTCAGGTTCGGGTCAACGCGCAGCGGTGCGAGGCCATTAGCCACGCGCTGGGCATTGGTTTGATTAATGATTCCCTGGACACTGGCGGAGGTCTGCGGTGCTGGGGTAACCGGGCCAGCGGCTGCCGGGACCGTGAAGTCGAACGCGGCCGGGTTGAATGTGCCGAAGGAACTGAGGGCCTGAGCAGGGGCGTTGACGGAGCCAGCGAAGAGTGCTGCGGCGGCAGCAACGGGGGCAATAATCTTTGTGGCGGTGTGTCCAAACTGGAGGCGGAACATGGCGGGCACCTCTTTCTGCTTCAGGGTTAAGTGGCGGCTTTCCTGCCGCGTACCGAGGGGTACTTTCACTTAAAATTAAAGCTCTCTTCAGTGCGGAAAGGCCAGCTGACCAGCAGTTTTAAGCTTTGCCCTTATGTTTGTCACCTTTTATGGCTCGTCTCTTAGGCTTCTTTAGATTTCCCCTACTTTTGGCCCGGCTTTGCAAAGGTTGGGCCTTTAGTTTCGCGCAGTGGGGGTGATGTTCGGGGGTGGTCGTTCAGAATTGCATTCCTATATCCAGGGCTTTTAGGGGAGAGGGGGCTAAATATAGCTGAAACCTTGGCTATTTCTTGGCAAAAGCATGGGTAGCTTCTGTGAATGCATAGCTTGTGCTAATGGGCGCTGTTGTGGCGCGGTGCGTGGAAATGGTGATGACGAGCGTGAATAGATCCCGGGAAGAACGATCGGACCGCCTAAAGATTAAGAAAACTAATACGTCTATTGGGGTGGCTTATCGTGATGGTGCGGGGTGACTGCGGAAGCCATTGCTAAGCTCATGCGCATGGTCCTTCATGCCGCGCCGCTGCTTCTCGATGGCGGCCTGGGAACCTACCTCGAAGCCCAGGGACACGATATCTCCGGCCCGTTGTGGTCGGCGCGCGTGCTGCGTGAGAACCCAGCGCTCATCGAATCTGCCCACGCTGACTTCTTCGCCGCTGGTGCCCAAGTGGCCACCACAGCCTCCTATCAAGTCACCTTCGACGTCCTCGGCGAGGAGGCGGAAACACTTCTGCGCCGCAGCGTTGCGGTGGCACGTGATGCGGCGGGCGGGGCCGTCGACAAGCACGGCGCCCTGGAGGAATACTTGGTTGCCGCATCCATCGGCCCTTATGGCGCAGGCCCAGGTGAGGGCACCGACTACGACGGGGCCTACGGCCTTAGCCGCGAGGAGCTGTACCGCTGGCATGCCCGCAGGGTAGCGGTGCTCGCGGATACGGACGCTGACTTTTTGCTTGCTGAGACCATCCCCAACGTCGACGAGGCTGCGGTACTGCTGGAACTCCTGTCGGCTCAGCCCAAGCCCTTTGCGCTGAGCATTACCGGGGCCATTGCCGCTGACCCGGTCAAGCTCATGCGTGTTATCGACCTGGTCAACCAGGCACCACGGCTGGGTGCCGTGGGCGTGAACTGCGTGAGCGCGCCCCACGCGCTTGGTGTGGTGAAGACGCTGCGCGCAGCCACCGATAAGCGGCTGCTGGCTTGCCCCAACAGCGGCGAACTCTGGGACCACGGCGCCCATGAGTGGCGGCCGGCCCCCGCTGGCGCGGTGAGTTTGGCTGAGGCCGCAACGGATCTCGTGGCCGCCGGCGCGAGCCTGCTGGGCGGGTGCTGCCGCGTGGGGCCTACTGAGATACGCCAGCTGCGCACTTCCATCCTTCGCGCAACAAGCGACTCATTTGGGCAATAACGAAGGAATACCAGGACAACCCTACGGCACGGGGGATACAGTATTGCTATGAAAAAATCTTCTTTCCTCGCAGCATGCGCTGCGCTCCTCGTTGCATCACTGTCCGTCCCCGCCGCCAACGCCGAGCTGACTCAAACTGAGCGGGATCAATTCCGCACCGATCCCGTTGGCGCGATTGCCTGGCAGGCCATCAAGGGCTCTTCGGAATATGTTCGCGCCGATGGTAACACCATGATGGCCGCGTCCTTCTTCTCCATGACTATGCCGGGGCAGAGCATCGGCCTGCCTGCACTGGAGAACTGTGCTGAGCGCGTCGGCTCCTCCGCGCCGGAGGGCGGCGTTCGCTACGTGGCGGCCGCCCTGTGCGCCACCTTCGATCCGAATGCCCGCGGCGAGGTGCAGCGCGGGGACTTTGGCTACGGTCCACTGGGCTAAGCCTCGCTGTGGTCAGCCGCGCTACGGCACGTAGTGCGTAGCGCGTAGGATCGGGTGCTGTCTTAAGGAGGATTGATGCGCAAGCACGTGGTGATCATGGGAGTCTCGAGCTGCGGTAAGTCCACGGTGGGGGAGTTGCTGGCGCAGCGCACCGGCCTGCCTTTTCGGGATGGGGACGATATGCATCCGAAGGCGAACATCGAGAAGATGTCCTCGGGGCAGGCGCTTGACGACGCCGACCGCAAGCCCTGGCTCGAGTTCATCGGCCGCTTTCTCGCGGACCAGGACACCGGGGCCATCGTGGGCTGCTCCGCGCTCAAGCGCTCCTACCGCGACATCATCCGCGCCGCGGCACCGGATACGGTCTTCGTGCACCTGCACGGCTCCTACGATTTGCTCAAGGAGCGCATGAGCCAGCGCTCTGGGCACTTCATGCCGGTCTCCCTGCTGGATTCACAGTTCGAGACGCTCGAGGAACTGCAGCCGGGGGAAGCAGGCATCGTGCTGGATGTCAGCGCTGCCCCGGAGGACCTTGCCGCCGCGGCGGCCGAGTACCTGCAGGTCTAGAGCAGCGCGGCGGCGCCGTAGAAGATAAGGACGACGCCGAAGCCGATCGCGGAAATCAGCGCCTGGTTGACGGTCCATGTCCGCAGGGTGGTGGCTACGTCCATGCCCATGAGTCGGCCGACCAACCAGAAGCCGGAGTCATTGACGTGGCTGCCAAAGACGGAGCCCGCCGCGGTGGCGAGCGTGATGAGGACCAGCTGGATTTCCGTGAAGCCGCCTGCCTCCACGGCGGGCACCATGAGCGCTGCGGCCGTGGTGAGGGCAACGGTGGCTGAGCCCTGTGCCAGGCGCAGTGCTACCGCGATGAGGTAGCAGGCCAGGATGACGGGGATGCCGAGTCCGGACAAGGAATCCGCCAGCGCGTCACCGATGCCGCTGGTGCGCAGCACCCCACCGAACATGCCGCCGGCGCCGGTGATGAGGATGACGGAACAAATCGGACCGAGCGAAGACTCCACGGTCTTTTCGATGGCGCTCTTGCTTTCCCCACGGCGCAGGCCCAGCACGGCCATCGCCGCAAGAGTGGTGATCAGCAGGGCGATCGGGGTCTGGCCTAAGAAAATGAAGAAGCGCACCCATGAAGCAGCGGGGTCGACGAGGCCAGCGGTGCCCAGCGTGGTCAGCCCGGTATTGCCAAAGATAAGTACCATGGGGATGAACAGGATGCTGAGAACTGCGAACGGGGAGGCCGGGCGCGCCGGCAGTTCCGCTTCGCTCACCAGCGCGCCGGTGACCGCTTCCTCGAGGCGGTAGGGGTACTTCTTTCCTAGGTGGAGCCCGAAGCGGTAGCCGGAGAGATACCACGTGGGCAGCGCGACGAGGAGACCGAAGATAAGGATGAGACCGATGTTCGCGCCGAAGAACTCACCAGCTGCGACAGGCCCCGGGTGCGGTGGGACGAAGACGTGCATGACGGAAAAGGCGCCGGCGGCGGGGATACCGTAGGCCAACACTGGGCCATCGAGGCGCCGGGCGACGGCGAAGATGACCGGCAGCATCACCATGAGGCCCGCGTCGAAGAAGATGGGAAAACCCATGATGAGGGAGGCCACGCCCAGAGCCAGGGGCGCTTTGTCCTCGCCGAAGAGTTTCACGAGGGCGTCGGCAAGCGTCTTGGCACCGCCGGAGGTCTCCGCCAACCGCCCGATCATGGCGCCCAGGCCCACCAGCAAGGCCACGGAACCCAACGTCGATCCGAAGCCGCTCGTCATGGTGGGCACCACGCCATCCAGTGGGATGCCGGCGGCCAACGCAGTCAGCGCGGAGACCGTGACGAGGGTGACGAAGGCGTGCACCTTGAAGTAGATGACAAGGACCAAGATGACCGCAATTGCAGCCGCGGCGATGCCGAGAAGGGGTCCTGTCGTAAGTGTGGGTTCCCACGTATCCATGACATTCATGGATGCTGATTTTACTAATGCAACGTGCGGTGATCTAGGGGCTACACCCCGAGGGCCGGGCCCACCGTGGCCCAACTGATGGCCAGCTCACGTCGGAACAGCCCCCACGTGTGGCGCCCCTCCGGAAGCTCGTAGTAATCGAGGTCCACGCCAGCTGCGGTGGCTTGCTTGGCGTAGTAGGAACTGCACCAATAATCCAACCGCTCGTTGAGGCCTAGTGCAGGCAGCGGTGAGTCCTCAATGTCGACATCAAAGTCCGCCGGGCCACCGCGTGAGACGATGACAAACGTCTTCCTGCCGTGCTGCTTATCGAGGTTGAGAACCGGCGAATGCCGAGCCCACGCCGGATCCCACGGTGCACCAAAGGAGCGCGCCGGGTCCGTGCCGTAGAACGCCGCGCTGACCCACGCGAAGCCTTGCGCGACAACGCCCGTGGTCGAGGGGCAACCGGAGATGGAACCGGCCACCTTGAACCGCGGATCATAGGTGGCAAGTTCGAGTGCTGGGCCGCCAGAGTTGCTCACGCCCGCGATGCCGTCGGTACCGTTGCCGTGAAACTCGGCGTCGATAAGCTGCGGGAGCTCCTTGGTCAGGTAGGTGGCCCACTTATACTTTCCGTGCGTGTCATGCGGCTGGGCCCAATCGGACATCATTGAGCCATAAGCACCGCGCGGCGAGACAACATTGACCTGCTTGTCCTGGAAGAACTCGGAGGCTCCTCCGCCGTCCCACCACAGTGCGTCCTCACCTCCTCCTGCGCCACCGAGCAAATAATAGGTCGGGCGGGGCTGAGTATTCTCCAATCCACCCGGCGGGAGAATGATGTCGTTGGTGATGACGCGGTCCATGGATGGTGAGTAGGCCTTGAACTGCCACACGTTGTCCTGGATGTGCTGCAGCTCGCGCAGCTGTGCCGGCGCGGCGGTTGCTGGTGGGCGCGTGGCTTCCGGCGCTACGACGGGAATCTTTAACAGCTGGAGTAGTGGTCCCCATACGGCAAAGATGTTCTCCGCGAAGAGCACGGGTGCCAACGGACCCAGCGCGATGGGATCGAGGGCAGAGGAGTGCTGATCAATGTTGGTGACCTCGCTGCTCAGCGAGTCTGCTGAGTGCGCGGATTCAACTGAAGACTGCGCATGTGCGAGATGAGTGTGGGGAGGAGAAAGAATCAGCCCCACCGAAAGAAGGCCCGCGAGTGCGGTGCGAGAGGAAAGCATTATCTCAGAATATCCAACGAACGTTGCATCGCCTGCATTAGTGCATTAGTACATAACAGCGCTAGTGGGGCTGGGCGCTCCAAACCGGAGAAACGTAAACCCCCGACCGCATGGGGGCGGTCGGGGGTTTACGCACTCTCTCGCAGCCGGACTAAGCGCCGGCGTGCTGCACACTCGTTATGTAGAGGAGGGGGCTGTTATTTAGAACAGGCCCTCAGCCTTCTTGCCGGTGTCCTTGACGGTGATCTCGCGGGAATCAACGTTCTGGTCGTTGTGGGTGGACTTGTCACCGTCGAGGCGGGAAATCTGGGTGACCTCGATGTAGTTCTTCAGGCGGCCTTCCTTGGTGTTGCCGTCGCCGAAGTCCAGGTTGGCAACGCGAGCGGACTCGCCAGCGTTAATCGGGTTGGCCAGGGTGACCTCGAAGGAGCGGGTGGAGGTCTTCTCGTCGAAGCCAAGGTCGCGGATGTGCGCACCATTGGAGGAACGCGGGGTGATCAGGCGGTCAACACCCTTCGGGCCCTCAGCGGTCTTGACGTCAACGCGGTACTGAACTGCCGGGTAGTTGCCGTAGTAGCGCTCGGTGCCGACGTTCTCCAGGCGGAGAGCAACGGTGCCTGCGAAACCTGCGTGCTTAGCGCCAGAGGTGGTCAGAACCGGCTTCAGGTCCAGCTTCTGCTTAGCCTCATCGGTCTTGCCGTTCTCGACGTCCTCCTGGACCTTCTTGTCGGCTTCCTCTTCCTTCTTGCCTTCGGCCTCGGAGACAACCTTCTCCTCCGGAGCAACCTCGTTGTCCTTGATGACCTCAGCGTCAGCCTCCGGGGACTTCTCCTCCTCAACAACCTTCGGGTCGTTGACGTCGGTGGTGTTCTGAGCGTCCTTGTTCGGAGCGTAGGAATCAGCGATGTCGTCGTAGAGCTTGACGCGAACCTCGTTCTTCATCGGCTGCATTGCGGACCAGAAGGTCGGGGTGGACCAGGTGCCGTTCGGCTTGCAGTACTGCTGGGTACCGGTCATGTTCAGAACGCGGAAGCCGTAGGTGGCCTCACCGGTGTGGTTCGGCGGAACATCGTACGGGCCGATGGACTGGCCAGCCTCCCAGGACAGGGAGTAGGACGCGGAGGCGCCGAGCTTGGTGGCGATCTGGTGGGAGATGCCGAAGGAGCCCTCGGAGTTCTTGCCGGAGCCCTTGCCGCCCGCGTTCATGGAGGTGGTCTCAGTGCGGTCACCGTTGACGGACAGGGTGATGGACTGGGACTTGGACAGGTCCTGCTGCAGCGGGATGTCCTTCTTGGTCTGGTTGGTGGTGGAGATGGTGCCTGCCGGCATGAAGTTATCGGTCACCTTGTAGACCACGGTGCGGTGGTCCTCCCACGGGTTGCAGACCGGACGCGGGTTGAGCACGTTGGCCTTCATGTGGTCGGAGCCGTGGCTGGTGTGGACGATGGGGAGCTTGGCGTTGACGGCCGGGGTCTCCGGGTAGGACTCGGTGTGGGTTGCTGCGGATGCAGCCGGTGCGATGAGGGCGGTGCCCGCAATCGCGAGGCCGGCGATGAGGCCGGCGGTACGACGACGCTTGGTCATGGTTGTTCTCCTGGATGAAAAAGTTTGGGGCAATATGGTGACGCACTGTGGTGGCGCTGCGTATGCGCTGTAGCGCTCAGTGCGTGACGTGAAGCAACGATAAGGTGACTTTCAGGATCGCGCACCCTAAGGATTGTTTATATTTTTGGAGAGCGAAGTATATTTCGATAGGGTGACGCGAAGGTGAACAATTGGCTAAGAAATTTGCGCCGACCTTGGTTTTGTCCAACTAGACCGTATTCTGGGAAAACGTCTCTTTGACCATTTGGCCACAAACTAAAGAATGACCCCATACGGGGTAGGAAAAGGTTGCGTGCAGCGCTTATTGCCAGGCCATTTTTAGCCCCAGAGGTGCGCGCGGGATTGCATGCAGGCCCGCGGCTTACTTAAAAAATTCTTAGGGATGGCGCGTTAATCTTCTTCAATTTCCGGATCTTCGGCGCGCGCTTGCTCGAACACCTCAGCCGCTGCGCGCAGGTTAATGGTGCCGATGATGAGGCCCACCACGATGTCCGGCCACGGGCTTGCCCACACCAGCATGAGTAGGCCGGCGCCGAGAATGAGGATATTGGCGGCGACATCATTGCGTGCCGCCAGCCATGCGCCGCGCGTAAGCGCGCTGCCGTGGCGAAGTTGTATGAGCAGCACCGCGCAGAGCAGGTTGATGAGCATCGCTGCCACGGCCGTGCCCGACAACGTAAGTGGCTCAGGTACGGCGCCGGTGATGATCTTCCATATCGCCATGCCATAGGACGCCAACGCCGGAATCAGGATCAGCCCGGCTAGGCCATAGCTTGCTTTGCGACGTCCCTCCGCCGACCAGCGCAGCGCGAGCAGGACGAGCGCATTGATGAGGAAATCCTCGAGGAAGTCGGCGGCGTCAGCAAACAGTGCCGCCGAGCCGATGATGGCGGCGATGATGAACTCGCCGAAGAATCCGAGGAGGTTCAGTGCAGCAACCCAGGCGACGATGCGCCGGGCGCGCGCGTTCAGGGTGGAGGAGGAGAGTTCTTGAGACACGGCACCTGAGCCTAGTGGGCGGCAGTGTCGAGGCCCAACTTCTTTTACTTTGAAACTATTCCTCCTGTGCGGTGCAGTGCGAGGAGCACTCGGGCCGCGTCCTTGGGTCGAGTGATATCAAGGCCGGTGAGCTCGGTGACCTGCCGCAGGCGGTTGAGCACGGTGTTGCGGTGGCAGTTCAGCGCTTCAGCGGAGTCCTTGATGGAGCCGCAGTCCAGGTAGGTGGTGATGGTTCGGTACAGCGGCGCGTTCTTAAGGCGCATCTCGGCGATGGTCTGCGTCAGCTCCGTCATGCCGCTGGCGGTGAAGTCTGCGAGGACATCGCCCGCGACGGCCCAGAGCGCATCGGCCGCTTCGGTGAGTTGGCTGAGCGGACCGGTGGAGTCGAAAATGCGCGGTGCCTGGTGCGCTGCCGCGCGTGCTCCAGCCAGGCCGGTGACGTCACGGAAGAGTATGCCGGAGATCTGTTCAAAGTCAGCGGTAGTGAAGCTGGCGGTGTGGCCGCTGGGTCCCCGGTCGCTGGGGTAGTGCTTGCTTGGCCAAAAGGCCACGAACATCCCACGCACAGGGTGGCCGAAGGCTTCGCCGGCGGAGATGGGCCCGTCGAGAAGCGCGCGCAGCTTCACCGCAGCGGTGGGGTGGGACACCACGACGTCGAAGTGGGTGTCAACATCGATGTTGAGTGCGCGGGCGATCTCCGCGATGCCGAGCGTGCCCAGGGACTCGGCAGCGAAGAGTCGTTCCAGGTGCCGGGCGTGAGCGTGGTGCACGTTGTGCTGCCCGCGCGCCTCCTCCAAACGGTAAGCATCGCGCACCACGAGGTTGTACATCGTCACAACCGAATGCACCTGTGCCACGTGATCGATGAGTATCTCTTGGTCCGCGCCGGCGGCCCGGCGCAGGTGCTCCCAGAGAACCGTGAAGTCGAGCTGGATGGCATCGATGAGCGTGGCCAGCTCCACCCCCTGATGTGCGCGCCGCCGGCCCAGGCTTTGCGCATGGGCACGCAACTCCTCCTCATCCATCGCGCCGACCAACACGTCGGTGATGCGCGCGAAGACCTCGAAGGCTGTGAGGCGTAACTCGTCTTCGCTCACCAACGAGTCGCCATAGCGCCCTGAACGAGTAAAAGCAGCGAGGAAATCCTCCACCAGGCGGGGGATGGTGCCGTGGACCTCCGCGACGATGTCGCGCCAGCGTATTTCGTGCATATGCACAACGCTACACGCTCAGCGGTGGTGAATTGCCCTGCAGGTAGCGAGGTGCCTCACCGATCTGGCTAGCATGTGGTGACAAACACAGCACGGTGCTCGTGCAGCTTGTCAGAGAAGCAGGAGGACGCATGATTACGCGCATCGACAACGCCCACATCCTGACACAAGACCCCGCGCGGCCGGTCACGGATGCGGTGGCCTTTGCCAACGAGCGCATCCTGGCAGTAGGGGAGGACGCCCGCGCGCTGCCCGCCGATGAGATGTGGGATGCCGGCGGGCGCACGCTCACTCCGGGCTTTAACGATGTGCATTCCCACACGGTGTGGTTCGGCCAAACGCTGCTGGAAGTGGACCTATCCCAGGCCACAACACCAGAGGAGGTCTATTCAGCGTTGCGTGGCACCGAGCCCAATCCCGACGGCTGGGTAGTGGCCGCAGGGTTCCGCCCCTCCGGGCTGGATGCGCCGGTGGAGATAGAGCAGCTTGACCGCGCGACCGGCGGTGCTCCGCTGCTGATCAAGCACAACTCGGGCCACGCCTACACGGTCAACACCGCGGCCCTGCGCGCGGCGGGCGTCGATCCCACCAACCCGCCGGAGGTGGAAGGCGGCGAGTTCCTTCGCGATGCCGACGGGCACTGCACCGGGCTGCTCGATGAAAACGCCATGCGCGCTATCCAGGAGGTAACCCTGCCGGAATCCGGGGAGGAGATCGCCCGCGCTCTTGAGCTGGCCACACGCCGTTACCTGGAGCGCGGTCTGACTTCCGTCACGGACGCCGGGGTGGCCGGCGGCTGGATCGGGCACAGCCCGCGCGAGATAGCCGCCTATCAAAACGCCACCCTGCACACCCGCATGCAGGTGATGGTGACCATGGACGTGCTCCACGAGATCTCCGGACACGCCTCCGACGGCCCCGGCTGGGGCCTAGATGGTGGCCTGCGCACCGGCTTCGGCGATGAGTGGCTGCAGATCGGCCCCGTCAAGATCTTCAGCGATGGCTCCCTACTAGGTACCACCGCCGCACTGACAGAGAATTACGCCTGCTGCTCCCATCACGGATACTTCCAGGGTGATCCGGAACAGATGCGCACCCGTGCGCTGCAGGCGGCGAATTCCGGTTGGTCCTTGGCCATCCACGCCATCGGCGATGCGGCGGTGGATTTTGCGATAGAGACGCTGGAGGAGGCCATCGACAAGCATGGCGTGCCCGCCATGCCACACCGCATCGAACACGGCGGCGTGGTGCGTCCCGATCAGATTGAGCGCCTGCGCGGCCAGCCCATCGTGGTGGTTCCGCAGCCGCTGTTCATCCGGGCTTTCGGCGACGCGATGGCGGATGCCCTCGGCCCGGAGCGCACCGCGTGGAGCTACCCAGGCAAGCGGCTTCTCGACGCCTCCCTCATCCTCCCCGGCAGTTCCGATCAACCCGTGGCACCCGGGGTACCCCTGGAGGTCATGCAGGCCTTCGTGGAGCGGCGCACCGCCTCAGGCCGGGATTATGGGCCTGAGGATCGTCTGACCCCTGCCGAGGCTCTCTACGCCTACACCGCCGGCTCGGCCGCAGCAACTGGTTGGGCCGGGCGCAAGGGGCAGGTGATGCTGGGACAGCTGGCGGATTTCGTGCTGCTTTCACAGGACCCACTGCAGACTGATGATCTTTCCACCATCGACGTGGCCGCCACCATCGTGGGCGGCGAGCTGCGCTACGGAAGCTTTTAAGGAGTAGAAATGCGAGCAACCACCAACGAACAATTCCTGTCAGATTTCCAGGCCATGTCCGCCAACGGCGCCACACCGGGCGGCGGCGTGGAGCGCCAAGCCGCCAGTGCCGGCGATAACCTCAACCGCGCCTGGTTCCATGAGGTCCTGGAGTCGCTTGGGGCGCGCGTCATCTACGACGAGATTGGCAACCAGTACGGACTTTTTGAACTCGCCCCGGGCGCCGAGTACGTGGGCGTGGGCTCGCACCTGGATTCGCAGCCCTTGGCCGGCCGTTTCGACGGTGCTTATGGCGTGCTGGCTGCAGCTCATGCCGCCGGGCGCGTGGCGCAATCGGGTGCCAAGGCGCGCTATAACCTGGCGGTTATCAACTGGTTCAACGAGGAGGGCTCGCGCTTTGCACCCTCCATGATGGGCAGCTCCGTGTTCGTAGGGACGCTGGCGCTTGACGACGCCCACTCCGCCACCGACCTCAGCGGCGTCACCGTCGCGCAGGCTCAAGAAGAGGCCGGCTGGGCCCCGCGCGGTGAAGCCCCGAAGCTCGCGGCCTATGCGGAGATCCACGTCGAGCAAGGCAAGGAGCTTGAAGCCGCCGGCAACACGATTGGTCTGGTCACTGCCACGTGGGGCGCGAAGAAATTCCAGGCGATTGTTTCCGGTGAACAGGGCCATACCGGCTCTACTCTGATGGCCGATAGGAAGGACGCACTTTTCGGTGCCTCCCTCATCATCTCTTCCGTGGAGCGCCTCACCCACGAATTTGCCGAAGGCCAGCTGCAGGCCTCGGTCTCGCAGCTGACGCTGGAGCCAAACTCGCCGGTGACCATCGCGCGCGAGGTGCGCTTCAACGTGGATGTGCGCTCGCCGTCTACGGAGGTGCTGGACAAGGCCCAAGCACGCCTGCAGGAGATCATCGCCGCAGCAGAGGAGGAGTCCCGCACCTCAGTCGAGCTATCCCCGACGCATGAGTGGGCTCTCAACCCCTACCCGGCGGCCGGCGTCGCGCTGGCCCGGGAGGTAGTAGAGGAACTGGGCTACTCGCACCAGGAGATCTATACGGTGGCCGGCCATGACTCGACCAACCTCAAGGAGGTGGTGCCGACGGTCATGCTCTTCATCCCGTCCGTCGACGGCATCTCACACAACGAAAAGGAATTCACCACGGCGGAGGACTGCGTGGCCGGCCTGGACGTGCTGACGCACGTGGCGCAACGCCTCGTGGAATCCGGGTGCGGGGAGGGCTAGGTGCCCTGCGCGCCGCCGCGCAAGACGCGCTAGTTGCTATCTGCCTTAGTCGTTATCGCTCCACGGCTCGTAGCCAAAGGCCTGTAGTGCGACCTCGAATCCGCGCTTCATCGCGGTGAGCTCTTCCTCGCTGAACTCGTAGGTGCGTAAGCGCACTGGGCCGGTAAGCGGGACATGGAGCAGGAAGCGACGGCCTTCTTCGGTGATGTCGCACAAACGGCGGCGCAGGTCCTCCGGATCGTCGTTGAGCGCAATGAGATCATCACGCACTAAGCGCTTGACAGCCTGCCCGATGGTGGCGGGTTGCCATCCTAGTTCCTTGCGCAGCTGAAGGATCGGGATGGGGCCCTTCTTATCGATGAGCCGCAGAAGCGAAAGATGGGAACCGGTGATTCCGTACTCGCGGCGCGCTTCTGTGTCGAACCTAGCCCGGGCGCGTTCGAAGCGGCGGTACTCCGCGATGGTCTCAGCGATTGGATCAATATCTGTCACGTAATCAAGCGTAAAAGTTCGGGGAGGGAATCTGCAACCGAGTTCCAAGAACACACTTTTAGCCACTTTATTGGTGTTAGTCGGGGGTAATATAAAGGAAATTTATGCCGCTAGTCGAAAGTGTTTGATCCACTCAGCGACAGCGGCGGTAAATAGCAGATAAAAAGGACTTTTATCGGGTTAGGAATACGAGAGGCGACTGTGTTCTTTGCCCATACGCGGGGGATATGTTCAAAAACGGTGACACGAGACGCAAATGTGACTATTGTTAACGTGCAGTCAATCTTTGGCTCCCTACATTTTGTATGACTCCTAAGGAGAATCCATGAAGATTTCCCGTTCCCTTGCTGCAGTAGCCCTGTCCGGTACCCTCCTCCTTGGCGGCACCACCATCGCAATCGCCCAGGTTCCGGAGGCAGCAGACAGCATGGAAGGTATTCCGCTGCCGGAAACTTTCGACGTTGATGGTGTGACCTACATCAAGAAGACGAAGACTGGCAGCAATGGCGAAGCGGAGGTGTACTACGAGTCTGCAGATGGCAAGCAGCTCACTGCTTTGCAGGTAAAGGATCTCCGTGACAAGCGTGATGCTGCAAAGGAGTCAGACTCCGAGTCCTCCACCTCTGAGACGACGAGCGCCGAGGCTTCCGCGTCGGACACGACCACCACTACCAAGGCCACTGACCCGGCGGGAAGCGAGACCTCTAAGACCTCCGAGCCGAAGGAATCTCCCACCAGCTCGAGCGCGACCTCGTCCTCCAAGCCTGCTGACAATTCCGAGAAGTCCTCTACCTCCGCCACCACGACTAAGACTGCAGAGCCGTCTACTTCCAAGACCGCGGAACCAGGCGACAAGAAGAGCTCCGCTGAGGGTGTACTGTCCTCCAAGGACGGCAAGCCGACTCCGCTGGCTATCTTCGGCATCGTTGCCGGCGTTCTCGCTGCCGTTGCTGCTGCCTTCCCGGCTATCGCGAAGGCCCTGAACCTCAACATCAAGCTGCCTTTCTAGGCTAAGTAGCTTCTAGGTTCTTTTTGCCCCTGCCTCGCTGAGGCAGGGGCTTTTGTCTTGGGTTAAACCGGCGCGGTTTCCTGTAATAAGAACTTCAGCGCCCGGGCCGCTCACACTGAGGGCCACAGGGCGCTGAAGTCTCTCTATCTCTCTCTGTGTGCGTTCTCTCCAACGCACGACATACAGTATGCAACTGATCGGCAGACAATGTGAAGCTTAGACTCGCCTAAAAGGCAGAGGTGAGCTGTAAGTCTGCTTTGCTGGTTGAATTCCGCTGGTTATCGCCACCAAGACGCAATGGAATCTGTGCGGGGAGTTGCCCCCGGGGTTAATAATCGGGGTTATGGAGAGCCAAAATCGGACGGATTAATGGGGCGTTGTGAGCGGGGGAGCTTTTCCACCACAAGGCGGTAGGAGTCCGTTACAAGTTCGTTGAGAAGCTGCGGGGTGAGTCGGGGATCTGGGTGTACGGACACCCAGTGGCGCTTGTTCATGTGATAGCCGGGTGTGATGAAGGCGTGCTCGCTGCGCAGCGCTTCGGCGTCCAGGGGCTCAGCTTTGAGGATAGCCTGCGGGCGGCCAGTAGCCGCGGTGAGAAGGAGGAAGACCTTGCCGCGTACCTTGAACACGTCCCAGTCAGGGCCGAAGGGGTGCGTCAACGTCGCGCCGGGAAGTTCGGCAGCGCGGGCGCTAGCGCAGGCGTGGAGATCCAGTGGAGAAGAAGAATCCATGTGAACCAGGCTAGGTGAAAAACACCGCTGGGCCCCTCCCGCGATTCCTCGGGGAAGGGCCCAGCAGCGTCTCTATCAAGTTCCTCCGATTATCAGCCACTGGCCGCCCTCCGGAGGATGAGGGGTTCTCTCTCTCGCATGCGCTCTCTCAAACGCACAACACAGAGTATGGCGGCCAGTGCTGGCACCGCCATGAACTCCGCCTGGCAGTTTTCTGCTAGTCGATTTTTGCTAATCAAAACGCGCGGAACGCTTCTCCAGAAATGCCGTGACTCCCTCCTTGTGGCCAGCCGAGGCCATCTGCGCGTACTGCGTCGGCTCTTCCCAGGCCAGCTGCCCATCGAGCTGCTCCAGGGCCGTGCGGTTGATGGCCTCCTTGGCTTTGGCCAGGGCATCGCGCGGTGCGATGTGCAGGCGCTGTGCTACCTCCAGTGCAGTGGCCAGTGCGTGGCCCTGGGGCGCGCGTGTGGCTACGAGACCTGCAGCCTCGGCCTCGGCGACGCCGAGCTTGTCTTGTAGCAGTGCCAGGGCGAGCGCGCGGTGGCGCCCCACGGAGGCGAGTGCGGTGAGGCTCACGCCGCCGTCAGGGATAAGGCCAATCTTGCCGAAGGGCAGCGTGAAGTAGGAGTCCTCGCCGGCCACGATGAGATCGCAGGCAAAAGCCAGCGAAGCACCCGCGCCAGCGGCCGCACCTTCGACCGCGGCGATGACGGGAATTTCGGCGGCCTGAATCTCAGCCACCAGTGCGTTGAGCTGGGGAAGCATGGTGGACTCGGCCGGGTTGGGAGTCTCTCCCGCGGCCTGCGCGGCGGCTGCCTCTTGTGCGGCGGCGACGAGATCCGCTCCGGCACAGAAGGCGGTTTCATCGCCGGTGATGATGAGGGCGCGGACGGCGGGGTCAGAGGAGGCGTCGGCAAGCGCGGCGGAGAGGGCTAGACAGTGTTCCTTGGCAATGGCGTTGCGGCGCGCGGAGTTATTGATGCGTGCGACGAGGACGGAGCCTTCGCGGCGGGTGAGGATGGCATCGGTCATGGCTTAGTCCTTAACAAGCTCGGTGAGGGAGGAAATGATGCGCTCGGCCTCATCGGAGATGCGGGAGACGATTTCGGAGCAGGGGGCCACATCGTGGATTAGACCCTGCGACGTTCCGCAGGTCCACACGCCTGCATCCAAATCACCGGTTTCGTAGACTGCACGGCCGCGCTTGCCGGCAACGAGGTGGCGGATATCCCCAAACTCGGCGCCCTGGGCAAGGCGCTCGGCAACCTCATCGCTGACAGCGTTCCTGGCCACGCGGGTGGAATTGCGCAGCTCGCGGAGGATGAGCTGGGTATCCAGCTCGCTGCGCTCCACGATGGCCTGCTTGACGTTCTCGTGCACTGGGGCTTCCGTGGAAGCCACGAAGCGGGTTCCCATGTTGATGCCCTCGGCGCCCAGTGCCAGGGCGGCAGCGAGCCCGCGGCCATCCGCGAAGCCGCCTGAGGCCACGATGGGGATGTCCAGCTGGTCCGCGGCGGCGGGAATGAGCACGAGTCCCGGAATGTCATCTTCGCCGGGGTGGCCGGCGCACTCGAAGCCGTCGATGCTCACGATGTCGACGCCCACCTTCTGTGCGCTCAGCGCATGCCGCACGGAGGTGCACTTGTGGATGACAGTGATGCCAGCATCCTTGAAAGCCGGCATGTGGTCCTTGGGATTGTTGCCGGCGGTTTCTGCAATCGTGACGCCTTCCTCAATGATGACGTCGCGGTATTCCGCATAGGGCGGTGGGGTAATTGCCGGGAGCATGGTGAGGTTGACGCCGAAGGGCTTATCGGTCAGCTCGCGCGTGCGGCGAATCTCGTGGCGCAAGTCTTCCGGGGTGGGCTGCGTAAGCGCGGTGACGACGCCGAGGCCGCCGGCGTTGGATACCGCGGCGGCGAGTTCAGCGCGGCCGACCCATTGCATGCCGCCTTGGATGATGGGGTGCTCTATGCCGAGCATCTCGGTAACGCGGGTGGAAATCATGAGTGTTGTGCTCCTTGGTGGTGCGAAATTATGGGGGAGGAGGGTGAATGAAAAGGTGAATGGCTATTCGGAAAAATGGGCGTGCAAGCGGTCCTTGAGGTCATCGGGCAGGGCGATGGGGCGGCGCTCAGAGGTATCGATAAGCACCAGCGTCGCTGTTGCGAACACGCACGACGTTCCGTCCTGGATGAGTTCGTGGGAAACCTGATAGGAGGTATTTCCGATGTGGGAAATCCACACGCGTGCCTCGATGGAATCGGTGTAGGTGAGCTCGGCGTCATACTGGACTTCGAGGGATCGCACCACGTGAGCATAGGAATTGGTGGCAATTGGGCCGCTCAGTTTGGCGGCCGCACGGACGCGCGCTTCCTCTAAAAGCGTGACCATCGTGGCGTTATTGACGTGGGCGTTCGCGTCCTGGTCGGACCACCGCAAGGCAAGGGTTATCGGGATGGCGTTGGCGGGCGCGCGCATTGTTCCTCCTGGGGCGAGCGGGTAGAGTGATGCGTATTACTATACATACGAATTGTGGTTCGTTGCTCGAATCGTGAGGAGAATGCCATGACAGATCTTCTGGGGATCGATGCTCTGCTGAGCGAAGAAGAAAAAGCTACTCGCGACCGCGTCGCCGCACTGGTGGATGAGCACATCCGCCCGCACGTGGGGCAGTGGTACGAGGACGCGGTGCTGCCGGACTCCATCTTCTCGGTGCTAGCGCAGGCCGGACTGTTCGGGATGCATCTGGAAGGCTATGGCTGCGCTGGACGTTCCGCGGTGGAATACGGGCTGGCCATGCAGGAACTGGAAGCAGGGGACTCCGGCATCCGCACGGTGGTATCGGTGCAGGGCTCGCTGGCGATGTCGGCGATTTATAAGCACGGCTCGGAGGAGCAGAAGCAACAGTGGCTGCCCAAGATGGCCACCGGCGAGGTCATTGGTTGCTTCGGGTTGACGGAGCCGACCGCCGGTTCGGACCCGGCAAGCATGGCGACGGTCGCGCGCTACCGCTCCGGTGAATGGGTACTGGACGGTGCGAAGCGCTGGATTGGCCTGGCGAGTGTGGCCGGGGTGGCCATCATCTGGGCCAAGGTGTCCGAGGAAGACGCGGCGGCCGCCGGGGTGGAGGCGGGCGTGCGCGGCTTCATCGTGCCGACGTCCACGCCGGGGTTTAAGGCGACGCCAATTACCCGCAAGCTATCGATGCGCGCTTCTATCCAGTGCGATATTGAACTGGAAGGCGTTACTTTGCCCGCCGACGCCCTGCTGCCCAAGCATCCGGGACTCAAGGGGCCGTTTATGTGTTTGAACGAGGCTCGCTTCGGTATCAGCTTCGGTGCTTTGGGCGCTGCGCGCGATTCCTTGGAGGTGGCGCTGAAGTATGCCAAGGAGCGCAAGCAGTTCGACCGCTCGCTGGCGTCCTTCCAGCTCACCCAGCAGAAGCTGGTGGATATGACGGTGGAGCTGAACAAGGGGCAGCTGCTGGCGTTGAACCTGGGCCGCGCCAAGGATGCGGGCACGCTGGAGCCCTACCAAATCTCGGTGGGCAAGCTGGCCAACTGCCGCACTGCCATCGACATTTGCCGCCAGGCCCGCACCATCCTGGGCGGCAACGGTATCACCGCGGACTACTCACCGCTGCGCCACGCCGCCAATCTGGAATCAGTGCGCACCTACGAGGGCACCGATGAGATCCATACGCTGATTCTGGGGCGGGTGCTGACGGGGGAGGCGGCGTTTAGTTAGCTTCTGGTGTCCTTCGGCTTCGGGGCGTTCGGATCGATCGGGCGGCCATCGGCATCCAGATCGTTGAGCTCAGCCAGCTCGGTGAAGTCGGCCTGGGCGTCGGCGAAGCCCTCCTCCGGATCGATTTCATCGAAGTTGCGGATGGTGCCGTCGCGCTCGTCCTTGAACATGTCCTTGCCATAGACGACGAGCACCATGATGATGCCGGCGGCGAAGCCCCACGCGGCACCCTGGGTGGCCAGCACGCCGGCGGTGACACCTGCGATGCCAAGATCCTTCTGGTTCTTGGACTCCATGATGCCCACGCGCACCGACACGAAGCCCTGGATGATGAGAGTCAGCGCCAGACCCACCGGCAGGATGGGCTCGACGAAAGAAGTAATCGGCAGCAGCAGGAGACCCACGTTGGTACCCCAACGGAAGGAGCCCGCGCCGCCAAAGATGGTACGCATGGCGCGCTTGCCCTGCTTGTAGCGCTCGACGATGACCACGTGCATCGCCGCCCACAGCGGGCCACACATAGCGACGTCTGGGCCGATGATGGACATCAGCATGTTGCGGCCACCGAAGAGCAGGTGTGCGCGCGACGGGCTGTACACCACGGCCTCGTCCGTGCGGACGTGATCGGCTTCTTTAAGCACTGCGTTGGCCTGCAAGACGTCACCGAAGACGACGATGTAGGCGGCCAGCACCGTGGGGATGGCGGTGAGGAACATGTGTGCCGGCGGAAGACCGATCCCGAAGACGGTGTACTCAGACCACAGGGTCATGAAATCTGGTTTGGAGAAACCCCACTCCACGTCCGGCCAGGGAGCCTCGCCAGCTAGTGGTGCGACGAAGACCGCGACGAAGATAGCAGGCAGGATGCCTAGCGAAGCCAGGAAGCGCCAACCGGCGGCCTTCTGTCGTAGGGCTTGGAAGCCACGGGAGTACATGAGGAAGAAGGCCACAGCCACCGCGATGGTGATCGTAATGGGGAAGGAGTGGAAACGCCCGCCTTCCTGGAACACCGAGATGATGGCGGCGATACCGGCGCCAAGGACGATGCCGGAGCGCAAGCCCGAGGGGATGAGGCGGACGACCTTCGATGCCCATCCCGTTATGCCTAGCGTTAATGAGAATATGCCCAGCAAGAGCTGGAAGCTGATGAGCGCCCACACACGCTGCTCACCCTCCGGGAAGGTCTGGATGTAGACCGTCAGCAACGGAATCGCCGGGGTAATCCAGCCCGGGACAACCGGGTCGCCCAAGAGGTGGTGGGTGAGGTAGAGCAGGCCGTTGAGCATAACGACGGCCAGTGCCGCCTCGTAAGGCATGCCGAGGGCCTCAGTCATCAGGGGGATAGCGCCCAAGTCCACCACACACATGAACAAGCCTTGGGCGAAGTCCGGCCACTCCATGCGGTAGTGCACGAAGGGGAGGCGGACATCGAAGGGCCCCATCTTCCAGTGGGGTGAAGCTTGACCGATGCCCTGCTCTTCGGGTTCGGTGGTTTCGGCCATGACGGCCTCCTTTCAAAGAAAAGGGACCAAGCCCAGCGGGCGTGAAGCGCGCGGGGCTTGGTGAGGAAAGGTGAGAGGTTCGTTGAGGTTTAGTGCTTGAAGTTTAGTCGAACCTTGGTTAGTCGAACTCGATGATCTGGCGCAGTGCTACACCGTCGGATAGGCGGTCCATGGCGGTGTTGATGTCCTCGAGCTTGATGTGGTCGGAGATGAGGGCCTCAGCGTTGAGCTTGCCCTCACGCCACAGCTGCTCGTACTTCGGGATGTCCTTCGACGGGACGGAGGAGCCCAGGTAGCAGCCGTGGACGCGGCGCGCCTCGGCAGTCATCACCAGCGGGTCGATGGTGATGGTGGAGCCCGGTGCCGGCAGGCCGACGGTGACGGTCAGGCCACCCGGTGCGGTGACCTTGTAGGCGGTTTCCAGTGCCTTCGGGTGGCCGGCGGCCTCCACGACAGCGGTGAACTTCTTGCCGGACTCCTCAGCTTCCTGTGGGGTCATCGCGGAGGTAGCGCCGATTTCGATGGCTTTCTCGCACTTGTCCTTCTGCATGTCGATGCCCACGATCTCCTTCACGCCGAGCGCAGCGGCGGTAATGATGGCGGCCATGCCAACGCCACCGAGGCCGACGACGGCGATGCTGTCCTCCGGCTTTGGATCGATCTCGTTGAGCACGGCGCCGCCACCGGTGAGGATGGCGCAGCCGAGAATAGCGGCGATGTCCGCCGGGACATCGGAGCCCACTGGCACGACGGAGAGCTCGGAGACCACGGCGTGGGTGGCGAAGCCGGAGACACCGAGGTGGTGCTGGATCGTCTCACCGTTGCGGGTGAGGTGGCGGGTGCCGCGGATGAGGGTGCCCTCGTTGTTGGTCTTGGAGCCGACCTCACACGGCATCTTGCCGTCGGTCTTGCAGCCGGCGCACTCACCGCAGCGCGGGAGGAAGGTCATGACCACGTGGTCGCCGACCTTGACGTTGGTAACACCCGGGCCGATCTCTTCGACGATGCCGGCGGACTCGTGGCCCAGCAGCATCGGCAGCGGACGGGGGCGGTTGTTGTTGACCACGGAAAGGTCAGAGTGGCACAGGCCAGCAGCGGTGATCTTGACCAGGATCTCGCCCTCGCCGGGAGCGGAGAGCTCGAGCTCGCTCACGGTGATCGGCTTGGAGTCGGCGTAGGGGCGCTCGTCGCCGGAGCGCTCCAGAACGGCGCCGCGAATGGTAATCGTGTCAGACATAGATACCTCCAGACATGAGATGGGGTTAATGCATCGCAATGTACGCCACCGGGCGTTAAGGAGGGGCGGAACGGTATGGGAAAAACTACACCGGGCCGTTATGTGGATGGGGAATTCTCTACCTGCTGAGGGAGTGGGCGCGCAACGCCACAAAGACATCGAGGCCGCGCTGGCCCACGGCCCACTCCTCACCCATGAGCTCAGCGATCCGATCGAGGCGTTGGCGCACTGTGTTGGGGTGGATGAACATCGCCCGGGCGGTCTGCGGGATGCTGTGCCCGGAGAGCAAGTAGTGGTGCGCGGTAGCAGTCAACTCGGTGGAGTGTTCCTCGTCGTAGTGCACCAGCGGGCCGATGGTGCGCGTAGACAGCGCGTTCAGTGCCTGCGGGTCCGCGCCCAGGATGAGGCCTACCGTGCCCAGGGAGTCCTCGGTGACCAGCTGGCCGCGCAAGCCCAAAGCGAGTGCTGAATCCAGGTAGGCCATGGCGGAATCGTGGGCGCTGCGCGCGGAGCTCAGGCCGTCGAAGCCGATGGCGGAGACTGTCAACTCAGAGAATTCAGACAGCAGTGGGGCCAGCGCCTTATCGATATCCCGATCCGGTTGGTACAGCACGCACACGTGTTGGTCGTGGTGCGTAATGGCGGCGTTACCCGGCAGGAGGTGCTCCAGCTGCGGGCGGGTGGGCAAGTTCTTGGCCGAGTGCAGGCCCACGAAATACAGCTGTGTCGAAGAGTTCAGGCTGATGCCTGTGAGGTGGCGCAGGCGGACGATCTCTTCGCGCCCGGCGTTGCCTAGTGCTACGGCGTAGACGAGGTCGTCGACTTTGCGCGCGGTGGCGTCGACAAGCGCCTCAGCAAAAAGCGCAATCGCTGTAAAGGCTGCGGAGGCGTGGCTGATGACGCGCAGTTCGGCGTCGCTGAGCTCCTTGTCCACACCAATCGTGCCCAGCGCCCGCCCGTTAAACTCCACGGGGAACGTGCTGGTTGGGGGAGTGTCCGGGGCATCCTCCGCGGTCCACAGCGTGACCGGCGCATCGAGGCTTTTAGCTAGCACGCGCTCGAGCTCCTCGAAGCTGGGATTGTTCATCAGCACGTGGAGCAGCTGCGTGTTGACGTCGTTGAGCCACTGCAATTCGTCCACGTGGCGGCTCAGCGCAATTTGGGACCGGGTAAGCTCCGCGACGGATTCGCCCTGGCTCTCAATGACTTGGGCATTCTCTAGCGCCACGGAGGTAATAGAGCCGAGCACCTCGAGCGCTGCGATTTCCTCGTGCGTGTAGTGACGCGGGTGGCGATCCCCCACGAGAAGCGCGCCGATGGTGCGCCCAGAAATGCGGATCGGGGCGCCGAGGATCCCGCGGATTCCTTCGGCTTCTACCGCACGGTCCACGTAATCCACGTGCGTGACGTTGGGATCCACAGAATGGTCATAGGTCCACGCCGGGCGGTTAGTGGCGGCCACGATGCCGAGGATTCCGGAGCCCATCGGCATGTTGATGGTGCGGAATTCCTCAGTTACGACACCGCTGGTGGCCAGCACCTTGGTAAAGCCGGTGTCCTCATCGTTGAGGCTGAGGTAGCCCACCTCCGTGCCGATGGTGGAGCGCGCGTGGCGCACAATCGCCTGGAGGATGTCGGTGGATTCGCGGCCCGAGTTGAGCATCTGGGAGACGTCGAGCAGTTTCGTCGACATCACCCGCCACGTGTGGTTGGCGCGCATGGTTTCCTCAACGGCCCGAAGCGCACCAAGCTCCTCGGCCGCCAGTTGCTCGCGCAACTCGTCGGGGACACGGGTGCCGCTGGCGAGGTGGGAGAGTACGGGGCCGAGGAGAGACATGCCCCCTAGCTTAGGGGGCTAGCCGGGGCGCTACCTACTTCCAGTGGGAAGAGGAACGCTTGGCCATCTGCTCGCGGTACTGCTGGGTGGTGGTGGGCAGGAGCTCACCGGTGGCCCAGTCGAGGATGACGCCGTAGTGGCGGACCAGGTCGAGCTGGTCCAGCTCGCCGGCGTTGTAGCGCTCAGCCACGGACTCCGGGGACTCCGCCAGCTTGTCCAGGCGGGTAGAGCGCAGCTCCTCACGCAGCTTCGCGGTTTCCTCCTCGTCGAGCTCGTACTCGTCGATCTCTGGGTCAACGGGGCGGATGACAACGCCGTAGTCCTTGGCGGCACGGCCCACGGAGACGTAGCCATCGATGACATCCTCCAGCACTGCCTCCGGGTCGCGCTCCAGGGCATCGCCGAAGCCGCCGCCACCGGCAGAGGGGCGCTCGAAGGTATCGCCCGGGCCCACCGGAACGTTGGAGAACAGCGCGCCGAGGTACTGCTCATCCGGGGTGCCGCGGTTGAGCCACACGCCCTGCGGGATGGAGGGCAGACCACCCTCGATGCCCCAGGTGACTGAACGCGAGCGGTCACAGCAGTAGCTCATGACGGTCTTGTTCGCATCCGTGAGCACACCGCCCTTGGAAACGCCCACACCGCCGCGGAACTTGCCGGGGCCCGCCGAGTCAGTCACCAGCGCGTGGTGGCTGGTGATGACAGGGGAGAGACGCTCCTGGCCTTCGACCGGCTGGACCGCCAGGCCCGGGCCGAAGACCGGTGCGGTGGCGGAGGAACCGTCGCGGTCGACGCGGCCGCCCCAGCCGCCGGCCATCCAGTCGTACCACATGAAGAACTCGCCCTTGTCCTCTGGTTTCTTCGCGTCACGCGTATCCCAACCACCAATGAGCAGGTACTCCAGGTTGAAAGCGCAGGCCATGGCGCGCTCCTGCATGAGCTGGGACCACAGCTCGAAGACCGCGTTCATGATCTTCTCGAAGGGGCCGGAACAGAAGCCGGTCACCGCGTGCGGCATTCCAGCGTTGACCACGGTTCCCTCCGGGCCGAGGTCGATGTCCATGGCGCGGTAGAGGCCGGAGTTGAGCGGCACGTCGGGGAAGAAGGTCTTGGTACCGGCGACGATTCCGGAGAACGCGGAGCCATAGCCCGCGTTGAGGAAGCTGGCCACGGCCGGTGCGGAACCATCCAGCGAGTAGGACAGGCGCCCGCCCTTGATGCGCATCGTCACCTTGATCGGGACGAGGCCTTCTTCCTTGGCCGGGTCGAGGTCGATGTAGTCGGTGGTGGACCACTCGCCGTCGTCAAGCTCGGCAACACGAGCGGTGACGATGTCTTCCACGTAGTCCTGGACCTCCCGCAGCGCGGTGCGCACGATGTCGAAGGAGTACTTGTCCACGAGGCGGTGGATTTCACGCTCACAGACCGCGGTGGCCTCGGCCTGGGCCTTGAGGTCACCCATGACGATCTCGGGACTGCGGGTGTTGCCGGCCAAGAGCTTGGCGACGTCCCTGAGGAACACGCCCTTGGACCACACGCGCACCGGGGTGATGCGCAGGCCCTCGGTGTAGTAGTCGGTCGCGGAGACGTCGAAGGAGCCCGGGACGGAGCCGCCGGCATCGGCCCAGTGGCCCTTGTTCTGTGCGAAGGCCAGCAGGGTGCCCTCGTGGAAGATGGGGCGCAGGAAGGACACGTCATTCATGTGCGTGCCGCCCTGGTAGGGGTCGTTGATGGCGAAGACGTCGCCTTCGTGGATGTCATCGCCGAATTCCTTGAGCACGGCTTGGCACTGGAAGTGCAGGGTGCCGACGTGTACGGCGATGTCCTGGTTGCCCTGCATCACGGTGTTTCCCTCGGCGTCACAGAGCGCGGAGGAGAAGTCACGCGAGTAAATGACAAAGGAGTAGCAGGTGCGCAGAATCTGCTCGGACATGAGGTTGACCGAGGTGGCGAAGGCGTTCTTAAGAACCTCGAAGGTCACCGGGTCGAGCGTGCGGCGGCCGGAAGAGGACGGCGACGGTTTCTGTGGTTGTGTGTGAGTCGTAGTCATGTCGATTCCTTTCAAAGGCGAGTCTGAAGGCGAGGGTCTTAGGCGTTGGTGGCCTTGCCGATGTGGATACGGATGTTGGACCACTCATCAATTTCTGCACAGTCTCCAGGCGGAATGACGGTGGTGGCATCGAACTGGTCGATGATGGCCGGGCCGTTGAGCTTGGCACCGGCCTTCAGGTCGGGGCGGTGGTAAATCGGGACATCGGCCCAGCCGCCGTGCGCGGAGAAGTAGACGGGGCGGGTAGTCTCCGGGAGCTCTGCCTCGTGCTCTTCGACCTCGTAGTGCTTGAAGGGCGGGTTCTCGAGCTCGCCGATGGCGATGAGGCCAATCTGGTAGAACTCCACCGCGCCGTCGCGGTCGGCGAAGGAGTACTCGCGCTCGTGCTCATCGTGGAACATGGCGACGGCATCATCGAGCGGGTTATCGGACTCGGGGATTTCCACCGTCAGGGAACGCCACTGGCCGCGGTAGCGCATGGAGGCGGTCAGCTTGAACTTCATGCGCTCCTCCGGGACGTGCTCTTTCTCCAGGCGCTCGCGGGCTTCGGAGATCAGCGCCTGGAATTCCTTGCGCAGTTCGGTGGTGTCCACCTCGTCCACCGGTGCTTGGTACATCTTGGTGATGTCGTGGCGGATGTCCACGAGCAAGCAGCCCTGGGCGGAGGTCACGCCTGGGTGCGGCGGGACCACGACGGTGGGGATGGACAGATCGCGGGCGACCTCAGCGCCGTGCAGGGCGCCGGCGCCGCCGCCGACCACGAGGACGAAGTCACGCGGGTCGTAGCCACGGCGGATGGACAGCAGGCGAACCGCATCGGCCATGTTGGCGTTGGCCACCTGGATGATGTTCTCGGCTGCGGCTTCGAGCTCAAGGTTGAGCGGCTCTGCAACCGTCTTGTTGACGGCCTCGCGCGCGGCATCCGGGTTCAGCTTCAGTGCACCGCCGATGAGCTCGGTGCCGAGGCGGCCGAGGGTGACGTTGGCATCGGTGTTGGTGGCATCGGTGCCGCCGCGCTCGTAGCAGACCGGTCCCGGATCCGCGCCCGCGGACTGCGGGCCGTTGCGCAGGGAACCTGCCTCATCGATCCATGCCAGCGAGCCGCCGCCGGCACCAATGGTGCCGACCTCGATGGACGGGAAGCAGATGGGGAAGCCGTACTCGACCTGCCACTGCTTGGTGATGCGGATGTCACCTTCGTAGACTAGGGCGATATCGGTGGAGGTACCGCCCATTTCCAGGCCAATCGCGTTGGAGTAGCCACAGCGGGTGGCGATGTCTTGCACCGCGATGGCGCCGGCCGCAATGCCGGAGGCAGCCAGGCGGACCGGGTAGCGGGTCACCATCTCCGGGGTCATGGAACCGCCGCCGGAGTGGAGAAGGAGCAGGTCTCCGTCGTAGCCGCCTTCCTCCAGCTGGCGGGACAGGCGGTTGACGTAGCCGGAGACGAGCGGGGCCAGGACCGCATTGGCGACGGTCGTGGAGAAGCGGTCGTGCTCGAAGATCTCCGGGAGGATTTCGGAGGAGGTGGAGACGGTGGCGTCGGGAAGTTCCTCGCGTAGGATCTCCGCCATGCGCTCCTCGTGGGAGGCGTTGGCATGGGAGTTGATGAAGCAGACCGCGACGGTCTCAATCTTCTTGCGGCGCAGGATCCCGGCGATGCGGCGAGCCTCTGCCTCATCCAACGGGGTGATCTCGGCGCCGTCGAAGTCGATGCGCTCTTCGACCTCGTAGCGATCGCGGCGGCGGATGTAGGGGTCCGGAACGTCCTTGTAGGCATCCCACAACTCATCCTTGGTGCCGTCGCGGATTTCCAGAACATCGCGGAAGCCCTTCGTGGTGATGAGCGCTGCCGGTGGGAAGCGGCGCTGGATCAGCGCGTTGGTGGCCACCGTGGTGCCGTGGGAGAACACCTCGACCTGGTTGAGCTGGACGTCGGCCGACTTGAGGCCGTTCATCACCGCCTTCATCGGGTCATCCGGGGTGGAGGGAACCTTGGCCACCGACAACTCGTGGGTCTCGGTGTTAACAATCGCGACATCGGTGAACGTTCCTCCGACGTCGACGGATACGCGAAAAGGTTTATTTCCCGTCATGGTGGGAACCTCTCTTTCAAAGGCTGGTGAATTCGGTTGAGAGGAATCTTGATATGGCACGAGGAGGGGAGCAATGGAGAAACGGTGAATTGAGAGTGAAGAAGGTGGAGGAAACTCCAAACAAGCAGGTTGGGGCATACTAGAATTAGCCGGAGAAAAGTAAGATAGGACACTATTTTCCGGAGGGATAAGTGGCGTCACAGGATAATCCGGTGCTCCGGATCGCCGATCTCGTCGTGATGGAGCCGCGGCTGCGCCGCTTGAGTAAGGCGCTCGAGGATGAGAATTTTGTGGGGCTGTGCGCCGAGGGCGATGGGGACGTGGCAGGTTGGTTTGTCCTTCCCCGGCCGGAGGGAAGCCCGCGCGCCATCCAGCGCCGGCTGGTCGACGCCGCCGGGGTCATCTTCCTCGACTCCGAGTTCGATGAGCAGGAAGTCCTGGACTCGGTGGAGGGAACCGGCGCCGTCCTGTACGGCACCGATGGGATCACGCGCCAAGATATCCGGCGCGCGGTGGATGAGCTTTTGCGGCGCCAACCCAACCTGGCATCCTGGCGCAAGCTCAGCACCATCGGGCAATTAAGCCCCGGGTTAGTCAACCCAGCGCCGGAATCCGAGATCCTTGCGCGCTTTGCCAGGTTCAGCGGGGATTCCCTGCTGCTGTTGACCGTTGACGGCCGGGTTATTGCCGCCGCCGGCGAGCTGCCCGCGCGGAGTATCGCGCGTTCCCTGTCGGTGGTGATAAACCACAGCACCACGACCATGCACGTGGGGCGTTGGAAGGTCTTTGCACGGTGGCTCGACATTGCTGGCGAAAGCCCCTCTTTCGACCACGGCTACTGGCTGATCCGCGGGCGGCAAACCAGTCAGGATGCAGACTTCGATGACCCCGCTTTCGCGGCGCTGGAGGAGCTGCTCACCGCTTCCCTGATGGCGCAGAGAAACATCCAGCGCAACCACGTCGCCGAATCGAGCGCGCTGATGGTGGCGTTGTGCGATGAGAATTCGAATAGGGAAGAAGTGGCCACCACGTTGCGCAGGCGGGGCTTTTCGGAGCATGCCAAGATGCGGCTCCTTGTCTCCGATTCCGTCAAGGATTCCTACCGCAGCGATGTGCGCGACAAGGCCTTCGCCTTGGCCCAGGATGCGGGCGTGCCGCTGGTGCTGGGCTATGTGTCCGGCCGCACCTGCGTGTTGACTACCCATTCGGGAGCGGAGGGGAAGATCGCGGACGTGCTCTTCGGCTCCGTCGGGCTTTCTGATCCCTTCGATACCGTTGAGGAAGGCCCGGCAGCGTGGCTCCAGGCCCTGCTTGCCGCCGTGGTGGTAGAACGCACGCATTCCTTGCACCTGCAGAGCCTGGAGTTTGCTCACTGCAGTGCCATCGAGAAGGCAGCGGCCTACCTGGGCCAGCGCGGCTTGGAGGACGCGGTGGGGGAGCTCGACCGCGCGATTGAGGGGATTAAGGATGGCGAAGAGATCTTTCGCGCCTATGAAGCTGAAAGCTTCTCCGTGGCCCGGGCCGCGAAGGCCGTGGGCGTGCACGCCAATACGGTCCGGCACCGGCTGGAAGCTCTGGAGGAACGGATCCGGTTCTCCGATGCGGATCTGGTTTTGTGGGCGCTGTGGAAAGCGCTGCGCCCCCGCATGCAGCGCTAGGCGGCTGGATGCGGGGGCACGGAGAAGGTGTGAGAGTAGAGAGTGAGAGGGGGAGTGGAGAGAACTACACCTTCTTCTTGCTGCGCGGGATGGGCTTGCCGGTGATCAGCGCGTGGAGCTTGCCGTCACCGATCTGCAGCTCTTCCGGAATGTCCTCGGAATCAACCTCGGTCATGATCTCCTTGATGAAGTCAGATTCCGGGATGGAGGAGTTGCGAGCGATGGCCACTAGCTCACGAGCCTCCTCATCGGAGAGGTGGTTGTCATTCTCAAAGCGCTTCTTGAGTAGCTCACGCGCGCGGCGGCGCAGGTCGGCCTCAGATTGCAGGTCCTTGCGGTTCTTCAACCATGCGAAGCCGATGATGAACATGATGGCAATGCCCATGTATCCAAGAATCGGGTAGACCCAGCCGATGAGGTTGGAGAAGCCGATGAAGGAAAGCACGAAGCCGATGAGCACGGAGATGACATAGACCTTGTAGAAGTTCTGCGGCTTGCCGCGGGTGAGGCGCTTGGCAAAGGCATAGAACATGCCAATCGCGGTGTTATAAATCATGCCGTAGATGGCGACGGACATGGCGATACCGAGCGCCGGGTGAATCTGCTCAATCATGGCCAGCGTTGGCATCTCGGCCTCGGTGATCGGGCCTACGGAGACGTAGAGACCGCCGACCAGGACCGCCAGCAGGAAGAGGAAGCATGCGCCGCCGAGAATGCCGCCGTAGCCCACCTCCTTGGCGTCGAGGAAGTTGCCGCCGATGACGATCATCATGGAGACCACCACGATGACGTTCAGTCCCAGGTTATTGATGGCGGAAACCCACCAGTTGGGCAGCGTCGTAGGAAGCTGCTGCGCCTGCTCATTGAGGTGTGACCAATCTGGGTTGGAGGTGAGCACGGTGTAGACCGTGCCGATGGTCAGCAAGACGATGATGAACGGGGTAATGGCGCCAATGGCGATGGTCACCTTGTCCACGTCGAGCAGACCAGTCAGCAGGGTGAGGACGAGCATGAGGACGGCGCCGATCCACACTGGCCAGCCCCATTGCTGGTTGAGGTTGGCGCCGGCACCGGCAAACATGGCGAAGCCGATGCAGAACAGACAGGTCAGCGTGGCGATATCGAGGATCTTCGACACAATGGGGGTGGACACCGCGTTGAACACGGAGGTGTGCTCTTTGGCGCGGTGATAAGAACCTAATTGGAGAATGGTGATGCCGGAGATGGTCATGGCCAGTGCCGTTACGATGGCGCCGACGACGCCCATGTTGCCGAAAGCAACGAAATACTGGAGGGCCTCGCGGCCCGAAGCGAAAGAGGCACCCGCGAGCACGCCGATGAATGCCATCGCGATGCCGAATGAGCGTTTAAGCATGGTGAACCTAACTTTAGGTGGACAGAAATATTTACTTATGCAAACGGGGCAGGCGGCCTGGGAAAGGTGCCTGCCCCGTGCGTGATGGAGCGGAAGCTTTTAGTTCGCTGCCGCCTTGATGAACTCGGCGATACCAGCGAGCTCCTCCTCGCCGCGGTCAATGACCGCAGCAGAGGTAAACAGCCCGTGGTGGTAGCCCAGAAGGTGCTTGTGCGTGACGTCGACGCCTGCCTTGGCCAGCTTCCCGGCATACTCGATGCCCTCGTCCGCCAGCGGATCGTTATCCACCGTGATAACGAGTGACGGGGGCAGGCCCTCCGGCAGCTCGTGCAGCAGCGGGGAGAGATCCTTCGCCGTGCGCTGCGATTCCTCCGTAACGAAGGTATCGATGAACCAGCGCATGGTGTCAGAGGCCAGCGGGAAGCCCTCTTCCAGGCGCTTGTAGGAGGCACCGTTCTCGGTTCGCTCGCGGGAGCAATCCGTGATCGGGTAGAGCAGGATCTGGGAGCTGAGCTTGGCGACGCCCTCCTCACCCACGAACTCGTTCGCCATCACGGCGGCGAGCTGGCCACCGGCCGAGTCGCCAGCCACCGCGATGGAGGTCACGGTCAGGCCATGCTCAGCCGAGGAGTCGGACAACCAGCGGTAGGCGGCGCGGCAATCGTCGATAGCCGCCGGGTAGGTGTGCTCCGGGGCGAGGCGGTAGTCCACCGCCACAACCGGGAACCCGGTGAGCACCGCGATACGGCGTACCGAGGAGTCGTGGGTCTCCAGGTTGCCCATGAGCCAGCCACCGCCGTGCATGTAGAGCACCGCTGGGGTCTCCTGGCCGCGCTCCGCCTCCGGGCGGGGGTCGTAGAGGCGAACCTGGAAGTCCTCGACCTGGAAATCCGTGGTCGCGGGGTCGTTCTCCTCGTGGAGCGGGTTGGCGTGGGCGGAGGCTACGTAGTTTTCACGCACCTGCGGGATGGGGAAGTTATGGAAGGACTTCGCCCCACCATCGCGGAATGGCTTCAGCGCCTTCCACGCATCCTCAGCGACGGGGCGCCCGGAGTATTCGTCGTGCAAAGTGTGCATTGTGAAACTGCCTCCTAGACCAGCTCGTAGTCGTTGAGCTCGAGCTTGTCGGTGAGCTCGTAGTACTCGGCGACGTTGCCGGACCAGTTGTTGATAACGCGGCCTTCCTCGTTCTTGTACCAGGAGGAGCAGTCAGCGGAGAACGCAGATTCCTCAAGCTCCTTCTGGATGCGGGTGTTGAACTCGTCGATGACGTTCTTCTTCACGTCCAGGGCTGCCTCCGGGTTCTCGCGCAGGTACGCAACGGCCTGGGAGATGTAGCGGTCCTGTGCCTCGAGCATGGCCACCACGGAGTGGTGGTTGAGGTTGGTGTTCGGGCCGTAGAGCATGAAGAAGTTCGGGAAGCCATCCACGGTCATGCCCAGGTAAGCCTCCGGGGAGTTGCCCCAGCGCTCGCGCAGGTCGATGCCGTCGCGGCCAGCAATCGGCAGGTCACCCTGGAACTCCTGGGAGTAGAAGCCGGTGGCGTAGATGACGACGTCGAAGTCGTGCTCGGCACCGTCATCGGTGCGGATGCCGGTCTCGGTGAACTTCTCGATGCCAGCGGTGATGAGCTCTACGTTGTCGCGGTTGAAGGTGGGGTAGAAGTTATCGGAGCGCAGGATGCGCTTGCAGCCGAAGGCGAAGTTCGGGGTGAGCTTCTCCACCAGCTCCGGGTCGTTGACCTGGGAGCGCAGGTGCTCCATGGCCTGCTCAACACCCTCTGCAGCGGAATCGGTGCCCTTGCGGGTGCGGTCGAAGCCTTCCTCGCGAACCTCGTGGATCTCCTGGCGGATAGCGCGGTAGGAATCCGGGTTCTCCTTGAACTCCTTGAGCTCTTCCTCGGTGAAGATGACCTGGTTGCGCGGCAGGATGTAGTTAGCGGAGCGCTGGAACACGGAGAGCTTCTCCGCGACCTCGGCGACCTCCGGAACCAGCTGAACTGCAGAAGCTGCATTGCCGATGACGGCAACCTTCTTGCCGGCTAGGTCAACGTCGTGGTTCCACTCAGCGGAGTGGAACTGCACGCCCTGGAAAGCCTCGCGGTTCGGGAAGTTCGGGATCTTCGGCTTGGAGAGCTGGCCCCACGCGCCGACGAACACACGACCGTAGTAGGTCTCGCCGTTAGCCTCGATCTCCCATGCCTTGAGGTCTTCCTTCCACTCGGCGCGGGTGATGCGGTGGTTGAACTTGATGTGGTCGTAGAGGTTGAACTCCTCGGCGAGAGCCTTGAGGTAGCCCTGCATCTCGTCCTGGCCGGCGAACATGCGGGAGACGCCGAGGTTGAGGAAGTAGGAGTAGCAGTAGATCAGAGCCTGGGTATCGCAAGCAGCGCCCGGGTAGGTGTTGTCGCGCCAGACGCCGCCGACCTCATCGGCAGCTTCGAGGATGAGGAAGTCCTTCTGCTCGTCGCGGACCAGCTGGGCGCCCATGCCCAGTCCGCCGTAGCCGGTGCCGAGGATGATGCAATCGTAGATCTTCATGGTGATGTGTCTCCTTTAAGACGGTGGTGGTTCGGATTAGTTTGCGCGGGTGGCTTCGGCCAGGACCTGGAGGCCGTCGCGCAGGGTGGACTCGTTGATGACCAGCGGCGGCAGGAGGCGGATGACGTTGCCGTCGAGGCCGCAGGTGAGGATGAGCACGCCCTGCTCGCGGCAGGTCTTGGCTACCTTGGCGGTGAGGTCAGCGTTCGGCTGGTTGTTGTCGTCGACCAGCTCGATGGCGATCATGGCGCCGCGGCCGCGGACCTCGGCGACGGTGGTGAGCTCGAGCAGCGGCTCCAGCTCTTCGCGGATGATGGCCTCGATCTCGCGGGCGCGGGAAGCCAGATCCAGCTCCTCCATCTCCTCGAAGGCTGCCAGGGAAGCAGCACAGGCCACCGGGTTACCGGCGTAGGTGCCACCCAGGGAGCCCGGGTCCGGGGCATCCATGATTTCTGCGCGGCCGGTCACAGCGGACAGCGGCATGCCGCCGCCCACGCCCTTGGCGGTGGTGATGAGGTCCGGGATGATGCCCTCGTCATCGCAGGCGAACCAGGAACCAGTGCGGCAGATGCCGGCCTGGATCTCATCGGCGATGAAGACGACGCCATTGTCGGTGCACCATTCCTGCAGTGCCGGGAGGAAGCCCTTGGCCGGCTCGACGAAGCCGCCCTCGCCCTGCACCGGCTCGATGATGACGGCAGCCAGCTCCTCGGTGCCGACGTACTGCTCGATGTAGCGCAGGGTGCGCGCTGCAGCCTGCTTGCCGTCGAGGCCGTCGCGCAGCGGGTAGGACATCGGCGCGCGGTAGATATCAGCGGCCAGGGTGCCAAAGCCCTGCTTGTAGGGCTTGTTCTTGGCGGTCATAGTCATGGTGAGGTTGGTGCGGCCGTGGAAGGCACCGTCGAAGACCACGACGCGGTTCTTGCCGGTGTAGCGGCGAGCGATCTTGATGGCGTTCTCCACTGCCTCAGCGCCGGTGGAGAAGAGGCAGGTCTTCTTCTCGTGGGTGCCCGGGGTCAGCTCGTTGAGCTTCTTGCAGACATCAATGAAGCCCTGGTACGGAGCGTTGAGGAAGCAGGTGTGGGTGAGGTGGCTGGCGGCCTCGGCGACGGCCTTGGCAACGCGCTGGTTGGAAGCGCCGACGGAGGTCACGGCGATGCCGGATGCGAAGTCGACGATGGTGTTGCCGTCGACGTCGACAAGCACGCCACCGTCACCGTCGGTGATGTAGGAGGGGTAGCCCGGGATGACGCCAGCGGCGACGTCTGCTTCACGGGCGGCATTCAGCTCCTGGCTGCGGGGGCCAGGGATTGCGGTGGAGACATTCCGCTCCTGGGGGAGGCGGTGCTTGAGATCCTGCATGCTGTATGCTCCTTAATACTCGGAATTTTTTATGACGTGGGTCATTCTGGCGGCTAGACTCCAGAAGGGCCATAGACAATCTGGTGAAAGAATGGTGAGAAATTGTCCACATTGGATAAGGGGGTAGCTGCCGGACTGGAAGAAGGAAACGTTTCTCTCAGATGGTTAGCTAGCCAACCCGATCTGGGGATTGACGTGCTGCACGATTGCGGGCGGCAGTTTTCCGTTATGCACCCCTGTGAACTGCGCGATCCCCGCGAGTTTGTGGGCTCGGGGGCCGTCATCCTGCTCACTGGTATGGCCTTTGAGGGGCAACCCGATCAGCTAGTGGAGTACGTTCGCAGGGTGGCAGAGGGGGGAGTGACGGGGGTGGGCTTCGGCGTTGGTTTAGCCTTCGCTGAGGTCCCACCCGGCATGGTGGAGGCCGCCCGGGGCTGCGATATTTCACTCTTCACGGTGGCGCGGCGCGTGCCTTTCGTCTCGGTGCTCGCGCGTTTGCACGACGAGTTGCAGCGCCAGCGGGAGGAAGGCTTGGAGCTCTTCATTGCTCAGCAGGGCGCGCTCAACGACGCCGCCGTGTCCGGCCTCGACGCCCTCGTGGATAAAACCAGCCGCCTGCTGGGCGCGCATACCTGCCTAGTGGATAAGGATGGGCGGGTTTTCGCGCAGTCGAGCCACCCCGGGCTCCCGCCGGTGGAGTGGGGCCCGGTAATCACGGATACCCGCGCCCAGAACTTCTATGCCGCGCGCCGCGTGGGCGGGTGGAATGTCTTGGCCCAGCGCTTGGCCGATCACGGTGCGCGCTCCTTCGGGCTGCTGGCGGTGGCGCGGGAGAGTTTCGGTGTGAACGAGCGCGCGCTGCTCAAGCAGGCCGCCGGCCTGGCGGAGCTTACCGTGAAGCGCCCGCAGGAATTACGGCGCACCCAAAACGAACTCAACTCCATGGCGATGGCCATTCAGTTGGGTATGGACCAGCCGGAGGATCCCATGCGCCGCATCTTCCGGCTCGTGGGCGATGCACAGGGCCGCGTGCGTCCGGTCTTGGTGAAATCGGAGGGCGAGCGCGCCCACCAGCGCTTCCTCCACGCCCTGGACGCCCGCCTGCAGGATCACGGGCGCTTGCTTTTCGAATACACGCTGGATAAATCCTCTAGCCTCCTGCTTTTCAGAGGAAGCCGCACAATGAAGAACCTGCAGGACTTGTTGCGCGATATCCGCGGTAGCAAGCGCATCGTCGTGGGCCAGCCCATGCCGTGGGCCGAGCTGGGCGTGGGCATTGTCCGCGAACTAGAGTCCTTCGCTTTCGGGCTTCAGCCCGGGATGTTGGCGGGGCCAGAATCGCGGACGTTGAGCTGGACTAGGGATCCCAGGGTCAAGGGCGCGGTGCACAACCGGGCCGAAGAAACCTGGGGCAAGGTGCGCGCTCACGACGCGGAGCACGGCACCGAGTTGGCGGAAACCCTGGAGGTCTACCTGCGTGCGGGCGGGCATGTGAGCCGAACCGCTGAGGAGCTTCAATCACACCGGCACACCGTGCGCAAGCGCATCGCGGACTTGGAGGATCTCCTCGAGGTGGACCTCAAGGACCCGCTCGTGGCGGCGGAGCTACTGATTCTCGGAGTGAGCGTTACGGACTGAAGCTCTAAGAGTCGATGCTGAGTAGGAGGAGTTCCGCACGGGTGACGGGATTGCTCAGGTCCACCCCGCAGAGGTTTTCTACCTTGTCTAGCCGGGCGCGCACCGTGTGGCGGTGAACGCCCAGCTCCGCCGCAGCGGTGGCCAAGTTGGCGTTGCCCACGAGGAAGGCGCGCAAGGTGGCGAGTAGCTCGGTGTTGTGCTGCGCATCGTGGGCGGCCAAGCGGCTGACCGTGGCCGCGCGCCGGGCGCCGAGGGCCTCCGAGACGCCGGGTTCTGCCAGCCAGGTAGGCGCAGCAGAATCAAAGGCCGCTACGGTGCCAAGGGGCAGGCTGCGCGCATGGCTTTGAAGAGAAGACAGCAGTGCTGGGTTCAGCTCCTGCCACGCAACACCCCGAAGGGCGGAGACGCGAAGGTAGCGCGACTGTTTCTTGAACAGGTGTGAGGTTGCGGTTCCCGGAGGAAGCATGAGAAGTGCAGAATCCTGTTCTGGGCGGACGAAGCTGTGCGGCTCGGCCTTGCCGATCTCACTCACTGTGCGCGCGAGGCGTGAGGAGGTCGAGGCTGTGAGGTAGAGGATGTCCACGAGGTCGTGGCTATCAATCAAGTGAAAGGCCGCGTGCAGGGCGGGGGAGTCAACGCCGGCGAGCTGGGCATCAAGCGCTAGCGCCCCGAGAATAGCGTGGTTATTGCCATCGGGGTGATCAAGCAGCAGGCTGGCCAGACCCGAAAGATGCCGGATGAGCGCGCGCGAATAAGAATCGAACTTCTCCGAGCGCCTGGCGGCGACGGCCCAACGCCGGCCCGCGGAGCCGAAGGTGCTGGTGATGGTGGCGCCCGTGCTTGTCGACGTCCCCGTACCCCGCCCAGCCTGCTCCGCGGCCTCCACCGCGGCGTCGGCCGCACTGAGCCGGCCTCGATCGCTGCGGCTGACCACCGCTCCGGAGGAACTGGCTACCGCTACCGCGGCGCCGAGTTCCTTGCCTGCCTGTGCGATGAGTGCGCCGATGCTCGTGGCCGCCGCCTGGTTGAGGCGCTCCTGCTGGCGGTGGAGTGCAAAGTGCGCGTTGTTGTCCAAGCGGGCCTGTTCTTGAGCCACGGCCGTGGTGATGGACACGAAGCGGGTGGCGCGCGGGATCTCAAAAAGGGTGAGGTGGTGCTGGGAGCAGACGTGGATAAGTTCTGTGGGGACCTCATCGAAGGCAAGCCCGGTGCCGAAACCAATGCCGTGTACCCCGGCTGCAGCGAGGGCGGCGGCATAGTGCTCGAAGCCTTCCGGGTCGTCGCGGAAAACGAGCCCCAGAGTGAGCATGAGCGCGCCGGGGGAGGTGAACTCGGTGGGGTCTGCGAGCTCGGAGGCGTGGATGGTGCTGAATGAAGCGCTGCCGGCGACGATGCTTCGCAGGTTCAATGAGCGCTGGTTGAGAAGCCAGCGGAAGGAAATCTCACGCATGGTGGACAGAGTACACAGCTGTGGGCAGAAAATTTATACACCCTGTCCATAGTGGTGTCAGGGTGGTAGGGGCCACACTAAGTGGCATCCTATTCATCCGAACACAAAAGGAAGACCATGCAGGAACTTCAGTACCACATTGAGCAGTCCCGCCACCTGGGCCAGCAGGTCCCGGGCCCGAAGAGTGCCGCCTTGGATGAGCGTCGTAAGAATGCCCTCCCCGCGGGTATGGCGCCCTCGCTTCCGGGCTACGTGGTGGATGCCGATGGCGGCATTCTTGCCGACGCCGACGGCAACCGCTTCATCGATCTCGCTTCCGGCATCGCCGTGACTTCCGCTGGTGCCTCGAACCCGGCCGTCGTGGCTGCGGTGCAGGAAGCTGTTGCACACTTCACCCACACCTCCTTCACCATTTCCCCGTACGAGTCCTACGTGGCCGTGGCAGAAAAGCTCAACGAGGTCACCCCGGGCGATCACCCGAAGAAGACCGCGCTGTTCAACTCCGGTGCGGAGGCCGTCGAGAATGCCGTGAAGATTGCCCGTAACTACACCGGCAAGCGCGGCGTTGTCGTCATGGACCGCGCCTTCCATGGACGCACCAACCTGACCATGGCGATGACCGCCAAGCAGTCGCCCTACAAGAATGGCTTCGGTCCCTTCGCACCGGAGATTTACCGTGCACCGATGTCCTACCCGCTGCGTGACGGCCTGAGCGGCGCCGAAGCTGCCAAGAAGACCATCACCATGATTGAGCAGGAAGTCGGCGCAGCCAACCTGGCCTGCGTTGTCGCTGAGCCGATCCAGGGCGAGGGCGGCTTCGTCGTTCCGGCGGAGGGCTACCTCGCAGCAATCCAGAAGTGGTGCAACGACAACGACGTGGTCTTCATCGTCGACGAGATCCAGGCAGGCATGATGCGCACCGGTACCTGGTTCGCCTCCGATCATGAGGGCATCGTTCCGGACATGGTGACCATCGCGAAGGGCATTGCCTCCGGCATGCCGCTGTCCGCAGTGACCGGCCGTGCAGAAATCATGGATGCTCCGCAGCCGGGGGGCCTGGGCGGTACCTACACGGGTAACCCGGTGGCTTGTGCTGCTGCGCTGGCAACCTTCAAGGAATTCGAGGAGAAGGACTTCGGGGCACGTGCCCAGAACCTGGAGAAGATTGCCCGCGAGGAGCTGGAGCCCATCCTGGGCGATGAGCGCGTAGCAGAGTTCCGCGGCCGCGGCGCCATGCTCGCCCTCGAATTCGTCACCGCTGAGGGTGAACCGGATTCCGAGCTGGTGCACAAGATTGCCAACGCCGCCAAGGCTGAGGGCGTGCTCATCCTCACCTGCGGCCTCGACCACAACGTCATCCGCTTCCTGCCCTCCCTGGCCATCCCGGAAGACTTGTGGCGTGAGGCGCTGCAGGTCGTCGTCAAGCAGTTCAACGAGTACAAGTAGCTCACTCTTTCGCTCACCCGGTTCTTTCCGGGTGAGCTCCTGTTTTATTAGTCCTTAGTTATCGGAGAAGTTTTTGTCCAACAACATTTCTGTGTCGCAGAAGGATGAGTCCACGGCGGAGTTCAAACCCGCGCTGTCCTTCGTGCAGGGCATCGCCCTTATCTTCGGCACCAACATCGGTGCTGGAGTCCTCTCTATTCCTTATGCCGCCCGCAACGGAGGGTTCCTCGCACTCGTTATTGCTCTGCTGATAGCAGGTACCCTCACGACCATTTCCATGCTGTACGTGGCGGAGACAGCCATGCGCACCAAGGCGCCGCTGCAGGTTTCCGGATTGGCGGAGCATTACCTGGGGCAGTGGGGCCGCTGGTTGGTTTTCGTGGCCATCATCGTCAACGGCATCGGTGCGCTGATTGCCTATGCTGCTGGTTCGGGTGACTTGATCAACAACATCTTCGGGTTGCCGCCGCTACTCGGCACACTGATCTTCTTCGGCTTCGGTTCGTGGGTGATGTACCGCGGCCTGCACACCACGGGTGCAGCTGAGGGAGCCATCACTGCCGGTATGGCGATCATTATCGCGGTGCTGTGTGGATGGACAATCCTGGGACCGGGTATCAAGGCTGAGAACCTACTGGTTCTTCATCCCTTCTTCATCGTCCCGATTCTGAACCTCGCGGTTTTCTCCTTCCTAGCGCAGTACGTGGTTCCGGAACTGGTGCAGGGCATGGACCCAGCCAAGCCACAGCAGACCGCGCGGGCAATTGTGCTCGGCATGGTGGTGACGGGCTTTACCTTGGCGTTGGTTCCTTTTGCCGCCCTTGGTCTGCTTGGCATGGAGGTCACCGAGGTGGTGACCATTGCCTGGGGTGAGGCACTGGGGCCGGTGGCCTACTACTTGGCCAATATCTTTGCGCTGGCGGCCATGCTGACGTCGTTCTTGGCGATTGGTTTTACCACCATGCGCAACGTCCTCGACATCTTCCACTGGGAAGGCGTGAAGGGACAGCGCATCGTGGCAGTGGCGCTGACGGTTGTTCCGCCATTGGTGATTTCCATTGCTGGCCTCGGCGGTTTCGTTGCGGCATTGTCCTATGCCGGTGGCTTCGCAGGCGCCATCATGTCCGTCATCCCGGTGATGCTGCTGCACGCCTCCCGTAAGAAGGGCGACCGCGACCCGGGCTGGAACGTGGGCGGACTCGCACACCCGGTAATCCAAGGAACCATCATCGTGGTTTATGTCTTGGCCTTCATCTACTCGATCATTTCCATCCTCGGGTTGGTGCCGGCAGGCTGGGCTTAGAGCCAGCTTTAGATGCGGCACTTTTAGACGCGACGAACTCGCCTAGTTGCCAAAGTTCGGGCCAGATCTTGAGTCAGGAGCGAGGGTTTTGGCAGAACGGGCAGTTTCGGCCCGGACCTGGTTCCAGATCGCGCCGAAAACACGAAAAGGCTGGGCTGCTCCCCGTATCAAGGAGCGGCCCAGCCTTTCGGCGTGCGGCCTAGGTTTGCAACCTAGGTTATGGCCTAGAAGATGCCGTGCTTATGAAGCGCCTCGTCATCGGAGGGGACCTCAGAAATGGCATCCCACATTTCGACGAGCTTGCCGTCCTCGACGCGCCACAGCTCGCAATAGGAATGGCGCGCACCAGCGATGCTGCCTTCGGAATGGGTCAGAACGAACTGTCCTTGTGCAACTGTGCGGTGGATGCGCTCATACTCCAGACCTTCGCCATCTTCCTGCAGCTTGGTGAGGAAATCGACGCAGTTTTGGGCGCCGTCGGCGATATCAGGGGAATGCTGGGCAAATTGATCATCGCGGGTGTTGTCGATGAAACCGGAGTAGTCACCGCCGATGAGAGAGCGGGTGAAGAACTCGATGACGAACTCTCGGTTCTGCTCGGTGAGGCTCTCATCACCGATCTCGGTAGCGCCATCGAGCTGCGTGCGGCCGCTTGCGTTCGGTTCCGCAAGGGGAACGAGGTTGTCCCAGTGCTCGACAATCTTGTCGCCCTCGACGCGGTAGATATCGAAACCAACGAACGGCTCATCCTCGATGCCGTCGAAGCGACCATGTAAAGCGACGAGGCCGTTGGCTTCGTCGGCAATCACCCGGGCGTTGGTGTACTTCAGACCCTCGCCCAGATCCGTGACAAACTTCTTGAGACCTTCTGCATCATTAGCGATGAGGGGAGAGTGCTCCACGAAGTTGTCGGCGAAGTGCTTGTCCAGGACGGAGGTATCGTGGCCGTCGAAAAGCGCGGTGTGGACCTCGAGAACGAAGTTTCCTAGTGACGTCATGGGATCTCCTTAGTTGGCCACGAAGTAGGTGCGCTTGTTGACAAACTCATCCATGCCGTAGGGGCCCAGCTCGCGGCCGTAACCGGAGTTCTTCACACCACCGAAGGGGACCTCGGCGCCCTCCGCCGCGTAGGTGTTGACGTTGGACATGCCGACCTCCAGGCGCTGGGCAATCTTCTCAGCGCGCTCGACGTCCTTGGAGAAGACGCAACCGCCCAGGCCGTACTGGGTGTCGTTGGCCAGCTCGAGAGCCTCGTCGTCGCTGCTGACCTTGAACACGGTCGCCACGGGGCCGAAGAGTTCTTCGTAGTAGACATCAGAGCCAACCGGGACATCGGTCAGCACGGCGGGGCTGAAGTAGGAAGACTTCTCATCCGCCAGCTCACCGCCGACGTGCAGGGTGGCGCCGGCGGCCACGATGCGGTCGATCTGATCCTTGAGGTTTTCTGCCGCGCTGCGCGAAGACAACGGGGTGTAGACGGTTTCGGAAGCCTCCTGCGGGGTACCAGGCTTCATAGCCTTTGCGAGCTCGACCAGCTCAGCGACGAACTCGTCGTAGATATCGTCCATCACGATCAGGCGCTTGTTGGAGTTACACGCCTGGCCGGTGTTGTACATGCGGGTCTCCCACGCGTCCTTGGCTGCCTGCTTGACGTCATCGGTGTCGAGGATGACGTACGGGTCGGAGCCACCGAGCTCGAGAACTGCCTTCTTGAGGTTCTTCGCAGCCAGAGAGCCCACCGCAGCACCAGCGCGCTCGGAGCCGGTGAGGGACACACCGCGCAGCTCCTTGTGCTCGATGATCTTCTCTGCCTGCTCGTGGGTAGCGAAGACGTTGGTGTAGACGCCCTTGGGAACACCGGCATCATCCATGATCTTTTGGATGGCAAGCGCGGAGCGCGGGCAGATGGTGGCGTGCTTCAAGACGATGGTGTTGCCCAGCATCAGATTCGGGGCGGCGAAGCGCGCGACCTGGTAGTAGGGGAAGTTCCACGGCATGATGCCCAGCAGAGCGCCGATGGGGCGGCGCTGAATGTAGCCCTTGCCGTCCATCTCGACGGGGATTTCCTCGTCGGCGGCGAACTTGGGGCCGTTGTCGGCGTAGTAGCTAAAGATAGCGCCGCTGAACTCAGCCTCCTCGACGCCCTCGGAGATCGGCTTGCCCATTTCGGTAGCGATGATCTCTGCGAGCTCATCCTTGCGCTCTTCGAAGAGCTCGGCAACGCGTGTGACTACCTTGGCGCGCTCCTCGATCGGGGTCTCGCGCCAGCTGAGGAATGCCTCGTGCGCGGAGTCGACAGCGGCCAGGACCTCCTGGTCAGTAGCGTGATCAAAAGTCTCGAGAACCTCACCGGTAGCGGGGTTTTCTACGCGAAATCCGGACATTGCTTCATCCTCCAATGATTGAAGTGTGTATGGTTGCGTCCCATTATGGGGTTGTATGTGACTTATTGCAAGGTCCTTGCGTTTTATGTCATTTGTCTCAGTATGGGCTTATGGGGCACTTGGGCTGAGGGGGTGAAAGGAGGAGGCCACCTAGCCCCGCCAAGGTTGAATCCCCGCGCGGCGCCAGGCTTCCAAGAACTGGGTGGTTTCTGCTTCATCGGTGATGGACACGCGCACACCCTCATCGAGGTAGCGGCGGATGACCACGCCTTCATCGAGCATTTTCGTCTCCACCTCTTCGGCATCTGGGCGCGGCAGCCAGACGAAATTGCCATAGGACTTCTCGGCTCCCAGTTCTGCGCAGACGCGGTCGCGTTGTGCTTTGGTGATCTCGACGGCGTCGTCAAGCTCGTCGTGGCGCTTGAGCACCTCCACGGCGGCAGTTTCTGCCATGGCGGTCACCGTCAGCGGTAGGGAGAGCAGCCGCAGCGCGTTGATGATCTCTTCGCCTGCCACCGCGTAGCCCACGCGCATGCCGGCCAAACCCCAGGCCTTGGAGAAGGTGCGCACGCCCAGCAGGTTGGGGTAGCGCTGGTATTCCTCCACCGAATCCGGGGTATCGGGTGCGTCGTTGTATTCCCAGTAAGCCTCATCCAACAGCACGACGACGTCCTTGGGTACCTGGTCCATGAAGGCGCGGAATTCACCGCGCGTGATGACGGTGCCCGTCGGGTTATTGGGGTTGCACAGGATGATGAGCTTGGTCTTCTCCGTCAGAGCGGCGAGGACTGCCTCCAAGTCGACGCGGTAATCCTCCGTGAGAGGGACCAGGATCGGTTCCGCGCCGGCCATACGCACGTAGAGGGGGTAGGCCTCGAAGCTGCGCCAGGGCACGATGACCTCATCGCCGGTCTGACAAGAAGCCAAGATGGTGGCCTGCAGGATGGGCGTGGAACCCGCGGAGACGAAGATATTATCTGCTGGGACTCCTAGGTAATTGCACAAGGCATTGGTGAGTTCCAGGCTGCCGGGCTGCTGGTAGCGGTTGGTGGTGCGGGCGGCGTCGGCAACCGCGGCAATGATGTCCTCGGCAGGCGGGAAGGGGACCTCATTGGAGGAGAGTTTCAAGGCATTGGGGAAATCCTTGCCTACCTTGTACTCGGGGAAGCTTGAGAGATCACTACGAAGCATAATCACGTCCTTTCTAAATCATGTCCCAGATGGTCACGGCCATAATCAGCAGGCCCATGCCGAAGACGAAGTAGTTCCACGGGTCATTGCGGAATTTCTTGTACACGTCCAGTTTCTTGAACATATACACCGGAACCAGGTAGACGATGAACGCCACGAAGACACCGGAGACAACCGAAATCATGGAAATGATGGAGGGGTTAAAGATCGCCACGAGCGTGGTGCACACGAAGGCGATGAGATAAATGATGTTGAGCAGCGTGCGGTGCGAGACCTTCTCCGCCAGCTTCGGCGCAGCGTTCTTCAACAGGTACTCCGTGCCTTCTTCGGTACCGAGCATGTGGCCGAAGTAGGAGGAGACGATGGCGCAGATGACCACGATGGGGGCCATGTAAGCCATGAACGGAGTGCCAGTGACGTTGGCGAAGTAGGAGAGCACCGGGATGTTTTGCTCGAGGGCCTCATTCATGCCGTCGGCGCCGAGTGCGAGGACGCAGGACCACACGAAGAACATAGTGAAGACGACGAGCAGGATAGCGGTGTAGAACTCCGTGCGGGAAACGCGCTTCTCGGTCTTCTCGCCGTACTGCGGCTGCATGTCGATGGCGAACTGCGACAGCGCCGCCATGTGGGAGAAGGAGAAGACCAGCACCGGCAGGATGAGGAAGATGCCCTTGATGATGCCGCCGTAGCCATTCGAGCCGTCATCGAAATGGATGAAGCTCTGGAGGTCCCAGCGTGGGATGAGGTAGATGGAGGTGACGGCCAGGGCGATAATCAGCGGGTAGACCAGCACCTGGGCCAGCCAGATCATCGGCTTGCGGCCGATGGCGAAGGCGCCGGTCATCACGCCCACGCAGAGCATGGCCAGCAGCCACCGGTCGAGCGACGGGCCACCCAGCTGGTTGACAATGAAGCTATCCACCGCGTTGGTGATGGAGACACCGTAGATGAGGACGGTGGAAAAGACCGTGATCCAGTACAGCACCGCGAAGACGATTCCTTGGCCTTTGCCCAGATACTGGGAGACCAACTCGAGGATGTCCTTGCCGTGGTCCTCTTTGGGCGCGCCCGCAACAATCCGCGCGTAGGTGCGGTGTGAAAAGTACACCAGCGGGAAAATGAAGACCGTGGCGAAGACCAGCGGCCAGAACCCGAAACCGCCGGCATTCAGCGGTAGGAAGAGGATGCCAGCACCCACGGCGGTGCCGAAGAGCGTAATGATCCACGATGCAGTGGAGGCAGCGGGGCGCTGCTTGGCGACGACCCCATCGCCCACAATGTGCTCGCCTTCCTTCAGCTGGCTAGCGGGTACGGCGTTCGAAGTTGGAGGAGTATGTGTCGTGCTCATGGTGAGCCTCCTTTAGCTGGTGGACGTTTCGCTGGTGTGCACAACAGCGGAGGGTGGGATAGGCAGGGAATGTGCCTGGTCGGTGATGACGTTGAGAAGCGCTGGTACGCCGTCCTCGGCGATGGCGCGCAGGGCGCGGGCCACGGCCTCCGGTACCTGGGCGTCATCAGTGATGAGCTCGCCGTGGGCACCGAAGCCGCGGGCAACCGCCGCGAAATCCGGGTTTACAAGCTGCGTGCCGGAAACGCGGTCGGGGAAGTGCTTCTTCTGGTGATCGCGGATGGTTCCGAACTCGCCGTTGGACATGACGATGATGAGAAAAGGCGCACCGTACTGCAGCGCGGTAGCCAGCTCCTGACCGTTCATGAGGTATTCGCCGTCCCCGGCAACGGTGACAACGGTGCGCTCCGGGAACTGCAGCTTGGTGGCCACTGCGGCCGGGATGGAATAGCCCATCGAGCCGTTGCGCACGCTGAACTGCGAGGGATAGACCTGCGAGCGCAGGAACTGCTGGGCCCAGATGCAGTGGTTGCCGGCGCCGAAGGTGTAGATGGAATCCGTCGGCAGCTGCTCATGCAGCGCGGCGAAGACGGCCTCCATGTGGGCGGTGCCCTCCTTGCCCGGGCGGTAGTCCGCGGGGTCGGGGAGCGTGGCGAAGTCGAGGTGGTTCGCGTGCGCGGTATCAAACCACTCGCCGCGTGTGTCCTTGCCCTCGACGCTTAGGCGATCCAGGGTGTGAGCGAAGGCCACGGGGCTCGCCACAATGTGTTCTACCAGCGCCACCGAGTGGCCTCGCAGGCTGGTATCGGGGTTGATGGCGATGTTGCGTTCCTGCGGTGACTGGCGCAAGGTGTAACCGTCGGTAGGAACATCACCGAGAACGGCACCGACTTCGATGACGAGGGAGGCAGCTTCCAAAAGTTGCGCCGCGCGTGGGTCGCGCCCATAGCCGAGCCAGCCGGCGTTGGCGGGGGAGTCGAAAGGTACACGGTCAGCGGCGCGGAAGTCTTGAATGATCGGGATGCGGTGCTCTTCGGCGAAGCGAGTGATCTTTTCAGCGGCCTCCGGGGTCCAGCGCGGACCGCCGGCAAAAATGAGTGGTCGCTCTGCGCGGCTCAGCTCGCGGGAGAGGAGGTCCAGGTGATCGTCGGAAAGCGCGCCTTCCGACACCGGGATGGGTGGGTGGATGCTGCCGGTGAACTCCTGGTGGAGAATATCCTCCGGCAGGCCCACGATGACGGGGCCGGGGCGGCCCTGCTGGGCTTGGAAGAAAGCTTCGGCCACGACGCGGGAGGCGCGCGACGGATCGTCGAGGACAAAGACCTGCTTGGCCTGGGTGCCGAACCACGCCTTGGGATCGAACTCCTGGAAGGACTCGCGGTCACGATCCGAGATGGGGATAAGGCCAACGAAGAGAACGAGCGGGGTGGCATCCTGCCAGGCGGTGTGGATGCCCACGTAGGCGTTGGCTGCGCCGGGGCCGCGCGTCACCATGGCGACGCCGGGCTGTCCGGTGGCTTTGCCATGGGCTTCGGCCATGTAGGTGGCACCGCCTTCGTGGCGGGTGACGATGGCCTTCACGGGGGAATCGTAGAGGCCGTCGAGCACGGGCAGGAAGCTTTCGCCGGGCACGAGGAAAGCGCGGGTGACGTTGTGCGCGGCGAGGGATTCGGCAATGGCGGCGCCGACGTGTGACATGGAAACCTCCCTGGGGTTGTTGTGGTAGTGGTCTCATTATTCTTTGGTGATGTCATGTTGTCTAATGTCGAAAAAGCTGGAAAGTCATACCCTCAAGGCATTGGTAGTGGTAGAAGTAAGGGAATGGACATGGTGAAGGCCAAATATTTCCTTGCGGTCGCCGAAGCTGGCACGGTGACTGCCGCCGCGGAGCGCCTTGGAATAACCCAGCCGGCGCTGAGTCGGCAGCTTCGGCGCTTTGAAAAGGAGCTGGACTTGGAGCTATTCGTGCGGGCCGGCTCCGCACTGGCGCTCAGCGACGCGGCACACGCCCTCATTCCGACGTGCCGCCGCCTGCTCGCCGAATCCGCGCGCGCCGGGCAGGCGGTGGAGGCACTCCGCGCGGGCAGTATCCCGGCGCTGCGCGTGGCTGCTACGCCGACGACGATTTCGACGCTTCTCGCTCCCTTTATTGAGGCCGCTGGCTCGACTATCCCACTGCTCACCACGACCCCGGTTACGCACTACGACGTTTTCGACGCGCTGGAAGGCTCCGCCGACGTGGTGATTGCCACCATCCCGCCGGGCAATGACGTGGCCTCATTGGCGTTGGGCACGATTCCGGTGCGCGCCTGGGTGCCGCCGACGCACCCCTTGGCGCTGGAGTGCGCGGGTTCGACCAGCGTGGAGGTTAAAAGGTTATTGCAAGAAAAGATGGCTCTGCCTTCGCGGCGCAGCGTGTCCCGTGGGGTGGTGGATTCCTTCGTGGGCACGGCTGGCTGTGCCTTGGGCTCGCATGTCGAGTGCGATGACACCGCAACCTTGAGCGCCTTGGCCCGCTCGGGCCGAGCCGTAGCGCTCATGACGGAGCTGCAGCCGGCACGGCTGGTGGGTTTCGACGTGGTCGATGGTGAACGGACTCTGGGCGGTGTGCCGCTGGTGGCGGCGTGGTCCCCGGGGCACTTCGCGGGGCAGGAAATTGCGCAGATTGCTGAGCGCTTCCGTAGTTTTATTGCGGGGTCGCTTCGCTAGGGTCTGGTTCTTGGCGCTGAGCGGTGTGCGCGCTTGGTGGGCGGTGGATAAATCTGCCCCAGTTGCCAAAGATTTGGTGCAAAAGGGCGGCAGGTTCATCTTTGACGGCTCCTGTGGCTTGGGTGTTCAGGTGCTCGTGCCCGGCCAAGTGAAAACTCGCTCATGCAATCTGGCTAGGGAAGAGTCCCACAAACCCTATAGGGCACCGGCCAAAACCGTTCAATGATCTGTGTAGGAAAGACTCAATTGGCCATTCAGGGGACTCGGCAACTCTTGTAACCGAATGGGCTGAAGGTTATCGCCGGTTCGTATGGTTGGCATTAGTTACCAAATCAGGGGCCAACTCCGGTGAGGGTAGCTTCGCCCATTCACACAGTGACTTGAATACTCGTCAACACTATTTTCTTGGCAAGATGAAGTCAGTGTAAGCTACAGTGCCTTCTCCCGATTTGAAAACCGGTGTGAGGCAATCTCGAAGTGCTCACGCAATTTCTCTTCCCAGCCCGATCCATCAGCAACAGAGTTGAGTAACTCTTCATGAATCTTGACCTCATTTTGAATGTCGTCATCCTGAGCGCGGTTGACCAAGAGCAATGCTTTGAAATTCCTTTCACAGATTTCCCACATGCTCAAAGCGAGTCGACCTTCGGAAGCTGATAAGAACGATTGATGGAATCGAAAGTCTGCATCTCTTGCGCTGTCCAAGTCATTACTGTTCGCTGCCCGGGCAAAAGCATCCAAAGCTTCTGTCGTCGCGGACCAGTCGGCATCTCTTTCCAGCGCTATCTCAATTGCACGGCGCTCCAAAAGAAACCTAAGCTCATACAGCTCTTTGACCACTTCATTAATGCGATCGCTCACTTTGTAGCTTCGCCCATCTTGCTGAATTAAGCCATCGGCTTCAAGCTTTGCAATTGCATCGCGTACCGGCCCCCGGCTCACCTCAAATTCGCGAGAAAGCCAAGGCTCCGTAAGTGGGGTCCCCTCTGGGAGAGCCCCTGAAAAGATCTCGATGCGTAGTGACTCGGCTACCTGAACACCCAGCGATTGTTGCCTTACGATCATTTTTTCTCCTATGACTCTTGACTCAGTTGTAGCACCTCCGTATTGTATCCCACAATTAACTGTTAACAGTAAACAGTTAATTGGCTCTCACAAGACAAGGAAAGGAGGGTTCAGGGTTGCGCATTTCGACCAAGGCCCAAGGCGTCTTAAACACAAGGATTTCTAGGCGTGGATTCCTAGGAGCCATGGGCGCTGCGGCTCTATCCAGCACTTTAAGCTCTTGCTCTGGTTCGCGTGCGGCTGGTTCCTCAGCCAAAGCAGAGTTCGATCTCGTCATTGCTCATGCCACGACGACCGATCACTTTACGCATCGTGCTTACATGCTTTTTGCAGATCACATCAATAAGGGCAGCGAGGGAAGAATCAACGCAAGGGTTTTCCCCAATGGAGTTTTCGGCGGAGACCGACAGCTCATTGAATCCGTCCAGCTCAACAACATTCAGGCGACCGCACCGTCAACCTCTCCGCTCGCCGCGTTTTCCAAGAACATGAACGTCTGGGATTTGCCGTTCAAGTTCGATTCCCGGGACGAAGCATTTACAGTGCTAGACGGTGAATTCGGACAAGCACGGCTGAAGGAACTCGAGGATGTTCAAATTGTGGGGTTGGGTTACTGGGAAAATGGATTCCGGAATCTGACACACAAAGTTAAAGACTTGGAACTCCCCCAAGGACTCAAAGGCCTCAAAGTTAGAACACTGGAGAACCCGACGCAGATCCGAGCATGGAACGCCACCGGTGCCAGTGCAACACCGATGGCTTTCACTGAGGTGTACACAGGACTTCAGCAGGGAACGATTGACGCCCAAGAAAACCCACTGGCTCTCATCGCCTCCCAAAAGTTTTATGAAGTTCAAAAGTATATGGTGATGTCCAACCATGTGTACACCCCCATGCCGCTCCTCTTGAGTAAGAAATTCTTCGATGAACTTCCTTTAGAACTTCAGGAGTTGGTCAAGGAAGCAGGCACGCTTTCCACGCAATACTGCCGAGAAGAAGCAATCAAAGACGAAGAGAAGTCGAAGAACGCCATCCTTGAGGGTGGAGTGGAAATCCGCGATATCTCGAACCATGAACGCGACCAAATGCGCGAGATCATGTCCGCCGCAGCGGAGTCATACCTCCGTGGGTTGCTTGGAGACCAAATTATTGACGATATGAATAAAGCAGTGGAGGCCAGCCGTGCATAGCGAAGAAACACGTGGCACGTCCCACCACAAGCTTTACGTTGATGAATACATTGGCGCCGGAATCCTCGGCATCATGACCATTCTCTTGTTTGTCCAAGTCTTTTCACGATTCATCCTTCAAAATTCGCTCTCGTGGAGCGAGGAGCTTTCTCGATACATGTTCATTTGGATGAATTTCTTGCTCCTGGGAATCGTGACGCTTCGAGGAGAACACATTGCAATTGATGTGCTGACGTCCAAGCTTAAAGGCGGGGTCAAGAAGATTGCCATGCAGTTTGTAATCATCGCCTGCTTCATTGTCAACATCATCCTCCTTGTTTTCGCAATACAGATTGCGACTACCCTCTTTCAACTCGGACAAACGTCTGCAGCACTTCAGCTTCCAATGTGGGTCGTCTACTCGGCTCTGCCGTTCGGCCTCGTGCTGTGTTGCCTCCGCATGTTGCAAACAAGTGGCCAAATCTGGCTAGGAACGTCACCCCTCTTGGATGACAACCTTGAGCTAGAACTTGCCGAAAGGACACAATCATGAGTCTGGCTTGTCTCTTGATAACGCTTTTCGCAGCACTTGCCCTAGGTATTCCGATTGCGTACTCACTGCTTGCAGCAGGATTGCTCACAATCTTCTTGTTCAATCCCGGTATCTCGTACGGAATGATTGCGCAATACCTGACTACTGCAAACGACTCGTTCCCGATTCTCGCCGTTCCTTTCTTTATTCTTGCCGGCCTAATAATGGGTAAGGGCGGCATTTCCCGCCGCCTGTTCAATGTGGCGAATTCCTTCGTGGGGCATATTCCCGGTGGTGTCGGAGTTGCAGCGGTCTTGACCGCAATGTTCTTCTCTGCGATTTCTGGGTCGGGCCCCGCAACCGTAGCTGCAATCGGCGGCATCATGATTCCAGAGATGATCAAGCTAGGGTATTCCAAGCAATTCTCCGCGGCTCTCATCGCCTCGGCTGGAACGATTGGCGTTGTCATTCCCCCGTCCATCCCCCTCGTTATCTTCGGCGTCGTAACAGGCACGAGTATCGGGGATCTCTTCCTTGCAGCGATCGTCCCAGGAATCTTGATGGGTGTAGTGCTTATTGGATGGGCTATCTACTACGCCAAGAAGAACAACGTTGGTCGTACCGAGAAGTCCACATTGAGAGAGCGACTGCACCAAGTAAACGGCGCAAAGGCAGGCCTCTTCCTACCAATTATCATTCTCGGAGGAATCTACGGCGGCATCTTCACGCCTACAGAGGCAGCTGTCATTGCAGTCGTCTATGCAGTCCTCGTCAGCATGGTTATCTACAAGGAACTGGACTTCCGCGGCATCATGGAAACCTTCAACTCCGCTGCGCTGACGTCCAGCGGCCTGATGATTATTGTCGCCGCAGCTGCAGTATTTAGTCTCTTCCTCACCATCGAAGAAGCTCCTCAGGCTATCGTAAATGCCTTGAGTCACCTTTCAGATAACCCACTGGTGATCATTATCATCGTGAACCTGATTCTTGTTTTGCTCGGCACCTTCATGGAGACAATTGCTGCGATCACAATTATCAGCCCCATTCTTGTTCCCGTCTTATCACTGGCAGGAATGGATCCCATTCAAATTGGTGTCATCGTCGTTCTCGTTCTATCGATCGGCTTCATCACCCCGCCCCTTGGCGTTAACTTGTTTATCGCCTCCGGCGTTGCCAAAATTCGACCACAAAAAACAGTGGTCGCAATCATCCCCGGGTTCCTCCTCTTGGTTCTCGTGGGCCTCATCGTAAGTTTCATCCCGGCGCTTTCCGTCGGCCTACTTTAAGGAGTTGTACACAATGACTAACCATCGCGAAAATCTCGCAAACGGCGCAATCTACCACGGCCAGTGGCTGATGACTACCAGCACCGACCTCGCTAGGGCTTCGTCTGCCATTGGATTCGATTACGTCTGTATCGACATGCAGCATGGCTTCGCCCGTAATGAAGACATCCTCCGCCTCAGCGACGCGATTCGCGCCGGCGGTGACTCTCTTGTGACGGCACGAGTCGCTGACAACCGATTCACTGAAATTGGAATGCTCGCCGATGCTGGGATCGAAGCCATTATCGTTCCTCTCGTCTCCAACAAGGAACAGGCGAAGGCAGCTGCAGACGCTCTCCGTTATCCGGATCACGGAGGAAACCGTTCCTTCGGCCCTACCGCTCCGATTGTCAAAGGTGACCCCGTGAACACCTCTGATATCAAGCCTCCCCTTCTTTTCGTCATGATTGAGAACGCTGAAGGATTTTCCAACGCAGAAGAAATCTGTGGTGTCGAAGGAGTCGACGGAATTTACATTGGCCCATCGGACCTAGCGCTAGCTGTCGGCTCGACTCCGGGACCGGAAGAGCAAGTTACAACTGATGCTATCGCCAAAGTCCTCGGAATCATCCAGGACGCTGGTAAAATTCCTGGAATCCATTGCAGCCACGGTACTGAAGCTAACAAACGCCGAGAGCAAGGGTTCCGTTTCATCACCACGTCCAGTGATATCGCAGCAGCACGAGCCGGTTTCATTAACGACTTGAAGAACGGACGTGGCACCAATGACTAACAAGCGTGTAGTAATCACCGATCATGAATTTCCCAACCTAGCTGACGAAGAGCGAATTGCTGCTGAAAACGGCGCAACGCTTGAGGTACATAGCGACGTTCTCCAAGAAGACGAAGTTATCGCAGCTACCAAGGGTGCTGATGTCGTAATCCTCGCTTATGCCCAAATCACCCGTAAGGTACTCGAAAGTCTTGCCCCCGGTGCGACCGTGATTCGATATGGAATGGGCTACGAGACAATCGATATGCAAGCAGCAACCGAACTTGGGGTCCGAGTCTGCAACGTTCCAGATTACGGTGCTGACACAGTCGCAGACCACACTGTAATGCTTGCCTTGGCAGCGGTCAGAAAGGTTTTGACCTACCACTCGAATATTGTTCGTGCGAATGACGGGTGGATTGCTGCTCCAGAAGTTGGGCGGATTCCGGCAGTCTCGGATCTTACTTATGCCACTGTCGGGACTGGACAAATTGGTCTCAAAGTTGCAAAGCGCATGCAAGCTTTTGGAGCGACCACCATTGCCTACGATCCTTTTGTTGACAAAGATCTGTTGTCAAAGGAAAACGTTGAGGTTGTCGAACTAGATGAACTGCTTTCGCGAGCAGATGTTGTTTCAATCCACGCCCCGCTTACTGACAGCACGTATCACATCATTGGTGACGCTGAGATTGGCAAGCTGTCGAACGAAGCAATCATCGTGAACACCGCCCGCGGTGCGCTTCTTGACACTGAGGCGGCAGCACGCGCAGTGTCCGAAGGCCGCTTAGGAGGCCTAGCACTCGACGTCATGGAAAGTGAGCCCCTCGAGGAAGGCCACCCGCTTCGGACCGCTCCGAACACTATCCTCACCCCTCATGCCGCTTATTACTCCGAACGGTCTTTGGCCAATCTTCAGTTGTTCGCAGCTGAGGAAATGGGGCGCGCCTTGAGTGAGCAGCCTCTCCGATGCCAGCTCAACCGCTAACCAAACTGGAGTAACGGACAAAAGCTCGCCTCGAGCCCACGCTAGGGCTTGAGGCGAGTTCTTTGTTTTGTTAGCTAGGGCTGTTGGGAGGGGTGAGCTGCGGTCCTAGCAGTCGAGCAAGAAAACTCACGGCATGTTGCGGATACTAGGCAGCAACCAGCCCCTCAACAATGAGCGCCACAGCCGCGCTGATAGCCACCACAAGGACAATGCGGTTGAGCACCTTGGCGTTGATGAAACGGTTGAGGTAGCCGGCGGCGATGAGGCCCACGATGGCTACCGGCAGGTAGGCCGCGGCGGCGGTGAGCTGTAGGCTAGTGATTTGCCCGCTCAAACTCAAGATTGCCAGCGAGATGGTGCAGCCGATGATGAAGGTGCCCGACAGGGTGCCGCGTATGCGGGCTGGGTCATAACCCTTGAGTACCAGCGCCATGGGCGGGCCACCGATGGACGTCGACGTACCCAGAAATCCAGAAGCAGCACCCGCGACAGCAATGTTGGCGGTGGTGCGCTTGGGAGACCAGCCGAGGCTGGACAAGGTCATGGCAAAGATGACGGCGCAGCCGATGAAAAGGGAGAGCCCGCGGTGGGAGAGGGAAGCAATCGCCCACGCACCCGCGAGCGAGCCGGGGATGCGCGCGATGGAGGAGATGGCCACAATGTCCCACGACACTGCCGAGCGTGACTTGAGCATCGTCGTGGTGGAAATGACGAAGGCCAGCAAGAGGATGAGCGTGGGAACCAGCTCCGGCTTGATGAGCGCCAAGATGGGGGTGGCGATGGTGCCAAGTCCGAATCCGATGGTTCCCTGGCAGATTGTGCCCACGAGGATGAGAACACCGATAAATACATAGAGCCAGCTGAACATCGCTCTACTATCTCATGACGGCGTTTAGGAGCGGACGGTGACCTTCTCGTTGTCTGCGATGTCCTCCAAGCGGTCGGCCGAGCACAGGCCCGCCACAATGACGGCGGAGCCGCCCGCAGCCAGTGGTTCGAGGACGGCCCGCTGGAAGGAAGCGCTGTCCGTCCAACCCTGTGAAAGCACGCGCTCAGCGCCCAACTCGGTGGGGAAAAGCTCCGGTAGTGGGGTAGTGGTGCCATAGAAGTGATCGCCATAGAAGCGCACGGTGGGGCCGAAGTCGATGGTGCCCAGCGGCAGCTCGCCGCCGCTTTCGACAACGCCGCGGCCAAAAGGATCCTGCGTGACGAGAACCGTGTCGACCAGTGGGGCCGATGCAGAGCCGGTGCCCGCGTCCGCCGCAGCCTTGAGGTAGGCCTCCGGAGAGGTGAACACCACGGCGATATCGTCGGCGTGCGGCTCTGTAGCGGCCGCACCGTCGGTTATGTCGAAGGAGATGCCCGTGGCTAGAGCCCCAAGTGCAATGACGGCCGCCTGCCAGGACACCGGAAGGTCGATGAGGATGCGGGAATCCGTGTCTGGTTCGAGGTCGAGCTCTTCCAGCAGCATGTTGGCGATCTTGGAGGTCCAGTTCTCCAGTGTTTGCGCCGAGAAGTCCATGCGGGTGCCGTCAGATTCGTTATAAACACTGAGGCGGGGAGCGGAGGCATCGGCGGACAGGAGATGCTGAAGGAGTTCCATGTCCGCCCATCGTAGGTGGCGGGCGCCAAGCCCGCCACGGTGTCTTTAGTTCACGCAGCGCGGGCCATCGCCGCCCGCGTCGATCTCAGGCGAAACCTCCGCGGTACCAAAGTCATCGCCCGGGGTGCCGACCTGCTGGGTGTCGCCGCCTTGGTCGGGCTCCGCAGCAGCCTCTTCTTCCTTCGCGGAGTCATCCTTCGGGCCGGAGTAGTCATCCGTAGCCACCACGATGAAGGTATCCGGTTCGAGCTCTTCGTTAGCCGTGACAGGCAGACCGCCGAGCTGCTCAGCCAAAGCCTGTGCGCGCTCATCGTTGGCATCCGCGGCCACGATCTGGGACTCGGTATACAGGCCCGACTGCGCATTGGCCGTGCGCTCCACGGTGTAGCCCACGTTCTTTAACCACGCGCCGATTCCGCCGGCCATTCCGTCGACGTTGCCGGCGTTGAGGACGTGCAGGTTGAGGTTCTCAGCCACGGGCTTCTCGCCTTCCTCGGCGGCCTTGTCGGTGGCGGCGTCCTCGGACTTTTCGTCCTCCTCGGCCTTCTCCTGAGACTTGGCCAGATCCTCCATGAAGCGGTGGACCTCTGCGGTATCGATGGTCACCACCGATTCGCCATAGTCGCCCACGCCGGTAATTGAGGTCACCGGGATCGTCGTAAAGGTCACGTTGCCGCCGGCCAGCCCGGCCAGCTGGGTGACAAAACCCATGATGTCCCAACCATCGTCGATGACTACGGAGCGCTCCACGGCATCAGCAATCTTGTTGAGCTTGCCCGGAGAGGTCAGGGTTCCCGAATCCAGAACCTTCGACGTCAGCGATGCCATGTAGGCCTGCTGGCGCACGATGCGGTCAAGGTCACCGCGCGGTAGCTCATAGCGCTGGCGCACGAAGGACAGGCCCTCGGAGCCCTGCAAGGTTTGGCGCCCAGCCGGGAATTTAGCGCCCGACATCGGATCATCGACGGCGTCGTTGAGGCAGACGTCGACGCCCCCGACGGCGTCGGTAAGCAGCACGAAGCCCAAGAGACCCACCTCAGCGTAGTGGTCGACGTTGACATCAGTGAGCTTGTGCACCATCGAAATGAGACCAGCGCGGCCAGCCTCCGTGCTCTCCTTCTCCATCTCTTTCTCGGTGTGGGGAGGGGTGTTTCCTGCGGCTTCAGCCTCCGCGTTTTCCTGCTGCAACTCCTCCATCTTGTCTGCTTTGTGCAGCGCAAAGACGGCGTTTATTTTCGTGTTTCCGAAGTCCTCGTCGTGGACATAGGTATCGCGCGGAATGGATACTGCCGTGGCGCGCGAGCCATCATTGGGGATGCGGATCACCATGATGGTGTCGGTGTTTTCCTCGCCCTCATCCACACCGGCATGCAGGTCCGCCAGCTCCTGCTCGGAAAGCGGATTCCCCTTGGCATCGGTGCGCGAGTCCTTGCCCACGAGCAAGATATCGACCGCGCCATCGAGGCCGTTGTCCTTAAAACCGCCCTGATTGCCGAGTGCCAGATTGGAGGCGGAGGAGATGTCATTTCCCAGCTTGCCCACGGTGAAGTAACCCACGCCGGAGAGCACGAGGACCACTGCGGACAGGAAGGCGACGACGGCCTTGAGTGGCGTCGATCCTCGTTGGGCGGTGGGCGCGGACTGCGAGGGCGCGGCCTGAATGTGGCGGGCGGCGCGCGGGGAATTCGGGGAAGTCACGGGACTAGTTTAAGTGAGCACGCTGCAAAACCGTGAAGCAGTGTCGCGGGCGCGTGCGCACGCCGGCGTTGGGTACTCTCAAGAACATCGTGAAGAATATACAGAAACCCCTGGCCGTGGTCACGGTGACCTTTTCGCCTGGCCGCTACCTCAGCGACTTCCTGGAGTCGCTGCGCTTGGCGACGTCCCTTCCTACTCTCACCGTTCTCGCCGATAATGGCTCAACCGATGGGGTGCCGGAAGCCGCCGCGCGGGAGCATGAGGACGTGGAATTCCTCGATACTGGAGGAAACATCGGCTACGGCGCGGGAATGAATGCCGGCGCGCGATTCGCCCGTGCGCACGGCGTTGATGACGAGTTCTTCCTCATTGCCAACCCGGACGTGACGTTTAGCGAAGGCTCCCTGGATGAGCTGATCGCGTGCGCGCGCCGCCACCCGGACGCCGCGGCGGTGGGGCCACGCATCGTGGAGCCGGATGGCAGCAACTATCCCTCTGCTCGCGCCGTGCCTACGCTGCTCACAGGGATCGGCCACGCGCTGTTCGGAACTATTTGGCCATCCAATCCGTGGTCGCGCGCCTACCGCGATGATGCCGATATGGATAGCGAGCGCCCAGCCGGTTGGCTCTCCGGTTCCTGCCTTCTGGTGCGGTGGGCGGCCTTTGAGCAGATTGGTGGCTTTGATGAGCGTTACTTCATGTATTTGGAGGACGTGGACTTAGGTGACCGCTTTGTCCGCGCCGGCTGGCGCAATATCTTCTGCCCCACGGCGGTGATTACCCACGCCAAGGGCCACTCGACGAAAGCGCATCGTGGCGCGATGCTGCGCGCCCACCACGATTCGGCTTACCGCTTCCAAGCGGATAGGCGCCCGCACTGGTACCAGGCGCCACTGCGCGCAGCCTTGTGGATGGGGCTGCGGGCGCGAGGGCTGATTTTAAGCGCGTGCCGCGACGGCTCCTGAGTCAGGCGCGCCTATACACTAACGGTGACTTATCTGAAAAGAGATTAAGGAACGATATGACTGAATCAGCGCCCCAGTGGGGATCGACGGCCGATGCCGTCATTCTGGTGGGAGGTCGCGGCACCCGCCTGCGCCCGCTGACGATTGGCACGCCGAAGCCGATGTTGCCCACGGCCAACTACCCATTCCTCCAGCACCTGCTCGCCCGTATCAAGGAAGCCGGGATTGAGCACGTGGTGCTCTCCACTTCTTATAAGGCGGAGGTCTTTGAGGAGTACTTCGGGGATGGCTCCGATCTGGGCCTGGAAATTGAGTACGTGGTGGAGGAGACCGCGCTGGGTACCGGCGGCGGTATCCGCAACGTCTATGACAAGCTGCGCCAGGACACGGTCATGGTGTTCAACGGCGACGTTTTGTCCGGCATGGATCTCAACGGCATCCTTGATACGCATCATTCCAAGGACGCCGACGTGACGATGCACCTGCTCAACGTCGCTGATCCCCGTGCCTTTGGCTGCGTTCCTACCGATTCCGAGGGCCGAGTAACGGCCTTCTTGGAAAAGACCGAGGATCCGCCGACGAACCAGATCAACGCCGGTTGCTACGTGTTCAAGAAGGATGTCATCGAGACGATTCCGGCTGGCCGCGTGGTCTCCGTGGAGCGCGAGACCTTCCCGCAGCTGCTGGAGTCCGGCCGCCTGGTGGTAGGCCACGTGGATAACTCCTACTGGCGCGATATGGGCCGCCCGGATGATTTCGTCCGCGGCTCCTCCGACTTGGTGCGCGGTATCGCGCATTCGCCGCTGTTGGTGGGGCGCACGGGTGAGTCTGTCGTGGATGAGTCTGCGGGTATCGCCGGTGGCGTACTGCTGCTGTCCGGCACGGCCGTGGGCCGCGGTTCCGTGATTGGGGCGGGCTGCCGCTTGGACGGCACAGTGGTCTTCGATGGCGTCACTATCGAGCCGGGCGCCATCATTAACAACTCCATCATTGCCTCGGGCGCGCACATTGGTGCCAACGCGCACATCGACAACTGCGTCATCGGCGAAGGTGCCACCATCGGCGCGCGTTGCGAGCTGCAGGGCGGCATGCGCGTCTTCCCAGGTGTGAGCATTCCGGACGCCGGCGTGCGTTTTAGCTCGGATGCCTAAACACCTCAGCTAGCTGGGGCAAAGCCTGGGGATAGGCACAGGTCTTGGCGCTGGGAAGTTATCTTCCCGGCGCCTCTTTTCATGCCGTGACGCATGGTTTTTATGGTGCGAATGAGATCCATGTGTTTTGCCCGACTGGGTGGCGACACGCCGAAGAAACCTTGGAATTGTTCACAGGGTCGGGGGTGGCCACTACATGTAGTACCCCCGATGATCACCCCTTAACTAGGAGATCTGTGACTGATGTGAAAGTTGGGGATGCTGTACAGCGTTTTCGCTGGAGCCCAACAAAAATCTTCCGCGACAGGTTGACGATATTTAGTGATCCGGTGTGAAATGACATCAGTGTAATCAACGGCACGGCGGGCGCGGCACCGAGAAATTGTTTCGGTGTAGGGTCGGTGCCACTGAATCAAGAGAGAAACGACCTCGGAGAAAGGAAGCGGCGTGGACAATACAACGAATAATAGCGCTATTCTCCGTGGCGGTGCTGCTGCAGAGATGTCGCTCGATGAACTCTTTGGTGCCGTCGAGCAGGAGTGGCAAGACCAGGCGCTGTGCGCCCAGACGGACCCGGAAGCTTTCTTCCCAGAAAAGGGAGGATCGACGCGCGAGGCTAAGCGCATTTGCCAGGCCTGTGCAGTGCGGGATGAATGCCTCGAATATGCTTTGGAGCACGATGAGCGCTTTGGAATTTGGGGCGGCTTGTCAGACCGTGAGCGCCGCCGATTAAAGCGTGAGATCGGTTAAGCGCAGCGGATCTAGTAGTGCAGCGTCATCGCTCCCCCTATCGTTTGGGCCCTCAGTCCCAGCGGTGAGGGGGAGCGATGGGTTTTCAGGAGTGGTTTACCAGGTAAAGCGCGGATCGATGTCTCCGGGATCGACGTTCAGGTAATTGGCCACTAGTGCGGTAAGCACGGTCGATAGCAGTTCCTCGCGCTCCTGTGCCGACTGCACGCGCTCCTCAATGGGCATGCGGAAAATGACCAGGCGGGCGCGCGTAGGCTGACCGGCGGAATCCACGCCCGCAGGCACGATGCGCCCTAGTGGAACGGGGCCGTCGGCGATGATCTCATCCGGCATGACCGTCATGTCTACCGACAGGCGCATCCGGGGCACGGTATCAACGGCAAGGTCGAGCCCGGTGAGCTGTTCAGCAAAAGCGTAATGGATGGGGGCGTAGGCCTCGAGCACCGCCATATCGAAGCGCTCGGCGCTGCTGCGATAGCGCGGCGTGTTGTGTGGCAGCAGCGGCCCACGTGCACCGCGGCCGTGGCGGTGGCGGGCCGGGCGGATATGCGGGCGGGGCGTGCTCATGCGGCTTAGTTTAGGCCGGGCTGAAGGAGGGTTGTGGCGAGGCGCGCCGCGTTGGACTATCTAAATCTCAAGTTAGGGTTTAGACTTGGGCGCGTGACTAGCTCTCGCCATTGCTCCCGCCCCGGCTGCGGCCGTCCCGCCGTGGCGACGTTGACCTATGCCTACGCACAGCAAACCGCCGTCGTGGGTCCGCTCTCCGAAGAAACCGATCCCCACGCTTGGGACCTGTGCGAAAAGCACAGCGCCCGCATCACCGCCCCGCAAGGCTGGGAGATGGTGCGTGTTGACCGCATCGAGCTTGATGAGGATGACGACCTCACAGCGCTCGCCGAAGCCGTCCGGGAGGCCGGGCGAGTGACCACTGGCCTGGTGGATGATTCCACGGCCGGCTCCGGTGCCGATCCCATTGACTACTCCGCTACCTTCGACGGCGCCGATCCGCGTAACTCAAACCATCCTGTGTTTCGGACCCGCCGCGTCCACGACGCCCGCCAGCGCCGCCGCGCACACCTGACGGTGGTGCCGGACGCCGAGTAATCGGTCGGAGACTGATTAACCCGTCGGACATTAACTAGCCCGTTAGTTGAGTTTTAGCCCGTCGGACGCGGATTGCCGCGTCCGACGGGGGTATGCTTGTGGGCTATGCGAACTCGTGAACAGCTCAATGCAGTGATCAAGGCCTATGACGTCCGTGGCGTCGTGGGCGAGGATATCGATGACGCCCTCGTGCGCGATACCGGTGCGGCCTTCGCCGCTATCCTCCGCGAAGAAGGGGAGACCACCGTGGCGGTGGGCCATGACATGCGTCCGTCCTCCCCGCAGCTGGCCGCTGCTTTCGCGGAGGGCGCTGCCGCGCAGGGCCTCAATGTCATCCAACTCGGCCTGACGTCGACCGATGAGCTGTATTTCGCCGCCGGCCACCTGAATTGTGCGGGCGCTATGTTCACCGCCTCCCACAACCCGGCGAAGTACAACGGCATCAAGCTGTGCCGCGCGGGTGCTGTTCCGGTGGGCCAGGAGACCGGCCTGGAGCAGATTAAGGACATGCTGATCGACGGCACCCCGGCCTTCGACGGCGAGCCAGGCACCGTGACTGAGCGCGAGGTGCTCGGTGATTATGCCGACTTCCTGCGCGGCTTGGTGCCGCTGGAGAATTCTCGCCCGCTCGTCGTCGCGGTGGATGCCGCGAACGGCATGGGCGGCCACACCGTCCCGGCGGTCTTTGAAGGCCTGCCTTTCGACGTGCGTGACCTCTACTTTGAGCTGGACGGCACCTTCCCCAACCACGAGGCCAACCCACTGGATCCGAAGAACCTAGTGGATCTGCAAAAGTTCACCGTTGAGCAGAAGGCGGATATTGGCCTGGCTTTCGACGGCGATGCCGATCGCTGCTTCGTGGTGGACGAGAAGGGCCAGCCGGTGCCGCCGTCCGCCATCTGTGCGCTGGTGGCGGAGCGCTACCTGGACAAGTTCCCCGGCGCCACCGTCATCCATAACCTGATTACGTCCAAGACCGTTCCGGAGCTCATCGCGGAGAAGGGCGGCAAGGCCGTGCGTACCCGCGTGGGCCATTCCTTCATCAAGGCCCAGATGGCCAAGGAGAAGGCGGTCTTTGGTGGCGAGCACTCCGCGCACTACTACTTCCAGGAGTTCTGGAATGCGGACTCCGGCATGCTCGCGGCCATGCACGTACTGGCTGCTCTGGGTGAGCAGGACAAGCCACTGAGCGAGCTCATGGCGCAGTACTCACGCTACGAGGCCTCGGGTGAGATTAACTCCACCGTGGAGGATCAGAAGGCTACGACCCAGCGCGTGCTGGATGAGCTGGCGGACAAGATTGAGTCCGTCGACGAGCTCGATGGCGTGACCGTACAGCTGAAGGGCACTGACGCCTGGTTCAACGTCCGCGCCTCCAACACCGAGCCGCTGTTGCGCCTCAACGTTGAGGCCAAGACCGCTGACGAGGTGCAGGCCATCGTCGACGAGGTGCTCGCCATCATCCGTGCCTAGTGTGAAGGCACGTGCCTTCACACGAATTCCTTGAAGAAAAACTGCCCTATCTGACGGTTTTCCCCGCGTTTATTGCGGCGGGAGCGATAACTTCGTCAGATAGGGCAGTTTTAATTTGGGTCGAGCCGGCTTAGTCGCGCGAGTGGTTGACCATCTCTTCCCACTCGACGAACTTCTTGCGCTCGCGGCCCTCGGCCTCACCCAGGGCGCGCTCGGCGGCGTCGAGCTTCTTCCAGCCCTCCCAGGTCAGGTGCTCCAGCCCCTTGGACTCGAAGAGCTCGACGATGTCCTCGTCACGGGAGTGGGAGAGGTTGCCTGCTTCGGCGTCGGCAAGCAGCATGCCGATGGTCTCCGTGGCATCGGACTTGGTGTTGCCGATGAGCCCCACCGGGCCGCGCTTGATCCAGCCGGTGGTGTACAGGCCCGGCACGACCTCACCGTCGAGGTCAACCACGTGGCCGCCGTCGTTGTTGATGACGTTCTTCTGCTCGTTGAAGGGAACACCCTCAATGGCATCGGAGCGGTAGCCCACAGCCAGGTAGACGGCCTGAGCCGGCCACTCGGTGAACTTGCCGGTGCCGGAGACGGAACCATCGCCGTTGAGGGCGGTGCGCTCGGTCTTCACGGCAGTCACCTTGCCGTTTTCGCCGATGAACTCCACCGGCTGCTCGAAGAGGTGGATCTGCAGGGTGTGCGGGGCATCCTTGGGCTCACGGATGGCGTAGCCTTCCAGGGTCTGGCACACCAGGTCGCAGGACTTGGCCTCTTCGCGGGCCTTGAGGGAGGCCTCGTCGTAGTCGATATCTTCCGGGTCCACCACCACGTTGATGGTCGGGGAGTGGTCGAGCTCCTTGAGCTCCAGCGGGGTGAACTTGGCCTGAGCCGGGCCGCGGCGGCCGAAGACGCGCACGGTGGTGGCCTGGTTCTTGGCCAGGGACTCGTAGACGTTGTCGGGAATCTCGGTGGATTCCTTGAGTTCATCGCCGGTCTTGGCCAGGATGCGGGCCACGTCGAGGCCGACGTTGCCCACGCCGATCACCGCGACGTCAGTGGCGGAGAGATCCCAGGAGCGCTCAAAGCGCGGGTTGCCGTCGTAGAAGCCGACGAACTCGCCCGCACCGTGGATGCCTTCTAGATCGGAGCCCGGGATGTTCATACCCAAGTCGCCGACTGCGCCGGTGGCGAAGACGATGGCGTCGTAGTACTCCTCGAGCTCGGACACGGTGACATCGCGGCCCACGTTGATGTTGGACAGGAGGCGAATCTGCTCGGTGTCGAGCACGCGGTGCAGGGAGTTGATGATTCCCTTAATGCGCGGGTGGTCCGGAGCCACGCCGTAGCGGATGAGCCCGAAGGGGGCGGGCATCTGCTCGATGAGATCGATCTGAACGTTGCCGCCGGTCTTCTTCACCAGGATGTCGGAGGCGTAGATGCCGGCTGGGCCGGCGCCGATGACGGCTACTTTCAGGGGCTGCTGGGTCATGATGGCCTTTCGGAATGTTGTGGTAACTAACGAAAGCTTAGGTTTAAAACAAGCGTGGGTTTCATTGAACCGGCTTGTCTGCTGTAGGGCAACTAGGCCTAATTACATTCGGAGAACATTGTGGCATAAACCCAGCGTGCTTTGCATATTCGGAAGAAAATAAAAAAGACCGCTTTGTCTGTTTTAGCTAGACCGGTAGGTTTTCACTATCCGACGAAAGGCAGCAGATTATGACCACCGCGACGAAGCGGCCACCCCGCGCGAAGAAGCCGGAAGGCCAGTGGAAGATTGATGGCACCGCCCCGCTGAACTCCGACGAGGAGATCAAGCAGGCTGACGACGCCCTCGCCGTGCGCCAGCGCGTTATCGATATCTATTCCAAGCAGGGGTTTTCTTCCATCCCCGCCGAGGATCTCGCTCCCCGTTTCAAGTGGTTGGGCCTGTACACCCAGCGCAACCAGAACCTGGGCGGGGAGATGACCTCCAAGCTCAGCAACACCGAGCTGCAGGATGAATACTTCATGATGCGCGTGCGCTTCGACGGCGGCCGCGCCGATCCCGCCAAGTTGCGCGCCGTAGGAGAGATTTCGCGCGACTATGCGCGCTCCACCGCGGACTTTACGGACCGCCAGAACATCCAGCTGCACTGGATCCAGATTGAGGATGTCCCCGCCATTTGGGAGAAACTGCGCTCTGTTGGTTTGGATACCTTGCTGGGCTGCGGCGACGTCCCCCGTGTCATCCTGGGCTCACCGGTAGCGGGAGTGGCTGCTGACGAAATTATCGACGCCACCCCGGCCATCGAGGAGATCAAGAATGACTACCTCCCGCGCGAGGAGTTCCACAACCTCCCACGCAAGTTTAAGACCGCTATTTCTGGCAACTCCCGGCAGGACGTGACGCACGAAATCCAGGACATCGCTTTTGTTGGCACCGAGCACCCTGAGTACGGGCCGGGCTTCGACTGCTTCGTGGGCGGAGGCCTGTCCACCAACCCGATGCTCTCGCAATCCCTCGGGGCATGGATTCCGCTTGAGCGTGTCCCGGTGGTGTGGGCCGGTGTCGCGCGCATCTTCCGCGATTATGGCTTCCGCCGCAACCGCAACCGCGCGCGCCTGAAGTTCCTCGTGGCGCAGTGGGGCATTGAGAAGTTCCGCAGGGTCCTAGAAGAGGAGTATCTGGACGCGCCGCTTTTCGACGGCCTCCCGCTCCCCATCGCCCCTGGCGACCGCGACCACCTCGGCGTGCACCGCCAGCGGGACGGCAAGTTCTACGTGGGCGTCAAGCCCACCGTGGGGCATGCCACCGGTGAGCAGCTCATCGCCATCGCCGACGTGGCCGAGAAATTCGGAATCAACCGCATCCGTACGACCCCGATGAAGGAGCTTCTCTTCCTCGACGTCGAGGAAGAGGACATCCCCGCCTTGTCCCGCGCTTTGGATGAGACGGGCCTGTACTCCCAGCCCTCGGAGTTCCGCCGCGGCGTCATCTCCTGCACCGGCCTGGAGTTTTGTAAGCTCGCCCACGTGACCACCAAGGCCCGCGCCATCGAGCTCGTCGACATCCTGGAAGATACCCTCGGTGACCTCGACGTGCCGCTGTCCATCGCCCTCAACGGCTGCCCCAACGCCTGCGCACGCTCGCAGGTATCGGATATTGGCCTCAAGGGACAGATCGTGACCGATGCCGATGGCAACCGCGTCGAAGGCTTCCAGGTCCACCTGGGCGGTGCCCTCGGCCTATCCCCGGACTGGGGCCGCAAGTTGCGCGGACACAAGGTGGTGGCCGACGAAGTGCCCGACTACGTCATCCGCTTGGTCAATAAATATAAGGAGCAGCGCGAAGACGGCGAACAGTTCCGCCACTGGGTCCTGCGCGCGGACGAGGAGGACCTGCAGTGAATTTCCGCCGCCAGCCCAACCCCAACCGTAACCACCCAGCCTTTTGTCCCTACTGCGCCGGAACAAACCTGTTTCCCGATGAGGAAGATGATTTTGCCTGGAAGTGCGAAGAATGCCTCCGCATCTTTTCCGTACGCTTCCACGGCCAAGACGATGCCCCCGTAGCGCCTGCGCCGGCGGTCTCCTCCGCGGAGGCGCTGCAGCGCTCTCTCGCTCGCCGCGGCCACTCCACCGCGAAAGCTCACACTTAAGGAAACACACCATGACCGCCCCGACCGCTACTACTGCTTTACTAACCCTGTCTCACGGCTCACGCCACCCCGAGGCCGCAGCGAACGTTATGGCCCTGACCCACGCCGCTGGCGAGCTAGCCGGGGTGCCGGCTACCGCCGCACACTTGGAATTCAATGACCCGCTGCTCGATGAGGCGGCGCGCAGCCTAGCAGCGCAAGGGGTACGCGAGGCGGTCGTTGTGCCTCTGCTCTTTACCGAGGGCTACCACCAGCGCATCGATGTTCCTGCAGCTTTGGCCCAGGCCTCTGCGGCGTCCGGAGTGCGCCTTCACCAAGCCCGTGGCCTCGGTACCGGCGAGGACATGGCGCGTCTGTTGGCTAAGCGCGTTCCGGAGGGGACAGATACCGTTGTGCTCTATTCTGTCGGCTCCTCCGATGAGCGTGCCAACGCTGACGTCGCGGATCTAGCACGACGCGTCGGTGAGCTCACCGGCTGCACAGCGAAGGTTGCCTATGCCACGCGTGGTGAGCGCGAGCCCGTTGGTTCAGATGGCAATCAGGAGGTCGTCGTGCCACTCTTTGTGAGCCCGGGACTGCTCTTAGATCGCCTCGACGAGGATGCAGGGCACAGGGGCGGGGAGTCCCGGCAGGTTCTCCCTCCGCTGGGTGAGGCACTCGCCGGCATTGTTTCCCACCGTTATGCGGAGGTGGCCCATGCGTAGCCTCATCCTCATCGCGATTGCGGGTGCCGCCGCGCAGCTTGTCGACGGCGGCATCGGCATGGGCTTCGGCGTCACTTCCACCACCATCCTGCTGCTGGCGGGTTTGGGACCGGCGACGGCCTCCGCCGTGGTGCATACCTCGGAGCTAGGCACCACCTTGGTCTCGGGAATCAGCCACTGGCGTTTTGGCAACGTGCATTGGCCCACGGTGCTCAAGCTCGGCGTGCCGGGAGGTTTGTCGGCCTTCATTGGAGCGACGGTTCTGTCTAACCTCTCGCTCGAGGCTGCCGCGCCCGTGACCTCCGCTATTCTCGTGGTCCTCGGCATCAACCTAGTCTGGCGCTTCTCACGCCCACGGATCAGTACATCGCAGGAGACCCGACAGCACTCCACTCCTTTTCTCGCGGGGCTCGGCGTGGTGGGAGGCTTCGTCGATGCTTCGGGCGGCGGTGGCTGGGGCCCGATTTCCACCTCGACGCTCATGGCGGTCGGCCGCGAGCAGCCGCGGCGCATCGTCGGCACCGTCAACACCGCAGAATTCCTCGTCACTTTTGGCGCCACGGCGGGCTTCATCGTTGGCCTCTGGGAGGAGATCGTGGCTAACGCCGCCGCGGTTGTAGCGTTGCTTATCGGCGGGATGATCACCGCACCGATTGCGGCGTGGCTCATCTCCCGCATTAACCCCACGCTCCTTGGAGGCTTCGTGGGCACGGCTATCGTGACGCTCAACATTCCGAAGGCCCTAGGGTGGGCGCTGGCGCATCAGCAGATCCTTCTTCTGCAGGTCGCTGCGCTGGTCCTCGGTGTTGCTCTCACGGTCTGGGCGAACCAGCGCCGGGCCCGGTCTGCACAGAGCTCGGAGGGGGATGCTGCTTCGCAGCAACGCGGTGGCAGTCGTGTCGTTGAAACGACGGAGCCAACTGGCCGCGAGGGCGCCCATGCAGGCAGCTCCGCGGAATCGGAGGAAGAGCGCGTCGGAGTTGAGTAGAACTCGGGGCTAGAGCCCAGCAACCTCACCGATGACGATGACCGCCGGGGGAGCCACCGAGTGCTCCTCCATGGTGGCCCCCAGCTCCGCGAGCTCGCAGCTGAAGGCCCGCTCGCCATCGAGGGAGCCTTCCTGGATGATGCGCACGGGGGTGTGGGGGGAGAGGGAGGCGTCGATCAGCGCAGCGGCGATGGCGGCCGCGTTTTTGACGCCCATGATGACGGACAAGGTAGCCCCGGACTGCGCCAGTGCTGCCCAATCCACCAAGGACTTGGGGTGGCCGGGCGGCAGGTGCCCGGAGACCACAGTGAAGGCATGAACGACGCCGCGGTGCGTCACCGGAGTGCCCGCCAGGGCGGGCACCGCGACCGCCGAGGTCACCCCGGGGACGACCTCCACCGGGATACCCGCTTCGGTAAGCGCCGTGAGCTCCTCGAAGCCACGCCCAAACACATACGGGTCCCCGCCTTTGAGGCGGACCACGCGGCGCCCCTGGCGGGCGTTCTCAACCAGAATCTCGTTGATACGCTCCTGGGCCACTTGGGCGCGGTAGGGGATCTTGGAGACGTCGATAAGCTCCTTGGCATTAATATCGCACAGCTTATCTAGCTGGGCGGTGGGGCCGAGGTGATCGGCCACGACGACATCGGCTTCCTGCAGTGCTCGCATGCCGCGCACGGTGATGAGATCCCACGCGCCAGGGCCGCCGCCAACAAGGACTACCGGATGAATGCTCATGGCCACTCATCCTAGCTATGCTCGGGCCTATGACTTCCTATGACCCCGAAACCGTGGGCTTCTTTGACATCGCCCACGAAGGCGCCCAAGCGCGCGTGGTGGCTGCATCCGTGCCGGAGCTTGCTCGCGTGCTGGGCGGACTCCGTCCGCGAAGCCTCGTCATCCTTGCCGCCGACCAAGTTTCCCGCGCTGCCGCTCACGTTGCTGTGGGCCTAGCTGAGCCCGCTGAAGTCCCCATCATGGTCAGCGAATCACTGCCGCGCTTTACTGGTGCCCTCGACGTCGTGGTGGTGGCGGGGGATAGCCCGTGGGTGGAGCGCGCGCTGCATACTGCTGCGCGCCGGGGTGCCACGACCGTCCTCCTCAATGAGATTGAGGACGCGCCCGAAGACACCATCGTCATAGACACTTTGCCCACCGCCGAAGGTATCTCCCCGGTGCGCGTGATTACAGCCGTGCACGCGGTGTACGCGGTGCTGAGCGAAGACCCAGTTCTCGTTTCTCGTCGCGTGGAGGACGTCGCCGATGCCGTGGACCGTGAGCTGGAAGCACTATCCCCGCAACGTGACTCCACGACGAACCCTGGGCGCGCGTTGCGTGAGTTCGTGGACGGCGGCCGGGTCATCCACAGCAGCGGGCCTGATCCCTATGCGCTGTCAGAAGAGCGCACGCGCGTGCACTTCGGCGCGCTTGTCGCCCGCATGGCCGGTGAGCTGTGGGCAGCCCACGGGCTGGGAGGGACCGTTGTTGATGCGGAAGGCTTAGGGCCGATTCTGCAGACAGACCAGACTGACATCTTCTATGACCCGTTTGAAGCGGAAGAGCCTTTGGTACCCTTGAGAGTTGTTTTATGGGGACAGGAAGAGGCGAACCTTCCCCATTCTTTCGCAGCGGCGAGCGCCGACACCTCCTGTGGGGAATTGGCCCGCGCGCTGCAGTTGATTACGCGCAGTTATGCCGCGACCGCCTACGACGTGAAATAGAAACAGAGGAAGTCAATGAAGTTGCTCACCAGCGCCGCCCGCAACTACTCGTGGGGTTCGCGCACGCTGATCCCCACGCTGCTCGGCGAGCCGGAAGCTAATAGCCCGGTGGCTGAGCTGTGGTTCGGCGCGCACCCGGCTGATCCCTCGACGGTGGATGGCGAGAAGCTGGATGAGATCATCGCCGCGGATCCGCAAGGACAACTGGGCAAGCGGGTAGCGGAAACGTACGGAGCCGGACTGCCCTTCCTGTTGAAGATCCTGGCTGCCGCCGAGCCGCTGTCGCTGCAGGCGCACCCGTCCAAGCAACAGGCCGAGGAAGGCTTTGCCCGCGAGAACGCGGAGGGTATCGAACTCACGGCGGCCAACCGCAACTACAAGGATGACAACCACAAGCCGGAGCTCATCGTGGCACTCACAGAGTTTTACGCCATGGCGGGCTTCCGCCCCCTCTCGCAGACCCGCAGCCTCTTCGCGGCTTTGGACTGCGAAGAGCTCGCGCACTACGAGGGCATGCTCGATCCGGACCCCGCTGCTGAAGGCGACAGCCTCCGCGCGCTGTTTACCACGTGGATCACTATCCCCAGCGCTAAGCGCAAGGAGCTTATCAGCGCGGTGGTAGCCGCGGGCGAGCGCCTGCGCGAAAGCCAAGCCGGTGAGCCGTGGATGTCTACCGTGATGGGGACCGTGTCGAAGATCAACGAGCAGTACCCGGGGGACATCGGCGTGCTGGGCGCGCTGCTGCTGAACCACATCGTCTTGCAGCCGGGTGAGGCGATCTACCTCGACGCCGGACAGCTGCACGCCTATGTGTCTGGTCTGGGCGTGGAGATCATGGCCAACTCGGACAACGTGCTGCGCGGCGGCCTGACCCCGAAGTTCGTTGACGTCCCTGAACTGGTCAAGGTCCTGACGTATCAGGCGGCAGAGGATCCGCGAGTGGAGCAAGTAGCGCACGCAGATGCAGCTGAAAAGGAAGCAACAGGCAGCATTACGGGCGCCACGGCGTGGGCCTACCCGGTGCCGATTGGGGAATTCTTGCTGGACCGCGTGGAGCTTTCGGGTGCGGACTCCGCCGAGGTAGACAGCGATGGCCCGATGATCCTGCTGTGCACCGCTGGCGCGGCCACGGTGAGCAACGACGAGGGGGAGAGCGTGGACTTTAGCGCTGGCCACGCAGCATGGATTCCAGCCAGCGACCCAGCCGTCACGATCCGTGCCGCGAAGGCCGAAGGCGCGGAGGTATTTGTCGCTCGCGTCTAGAGCTTAAGGTGCACCTTTAGAGGTGCACCTTTAAGGATGCACCGCTGCCGGTTCGGCGGCGGGTTCCATGGGTTTCTCGCCCGGCTTAACGGCGGTGGGGGTTTCTGCGGACGGTTCCTCTGCGGCGGGGACGTCATCCGTTGGGGCTGCCGGGGTGGGGGCCGCATTGGTTCGGTGCGCCTCGGACTCGCGCGCCAGCTCCTCTAGCGCCTCGTTGCCGTGCTGAGCAGACTCGTCCCACTGCTTTTGCTCGGCTTCGGTCGGCTCACGGTGTTCCGTAACGGAGTCAGGCTCGGCCTCAGGCTTCGGGGCTTCTTGGGCGAGCCCGGCCGGCTGCGGGATGAAGGAATCAGAAGCCTTAGGGGAGTCCTCGCCCTGCGGGGATATAGGGGCCTCGGTGGGTTGCTGCTCGGTCAACTGGGGGTTGTGCTCGCGTTCCCCGCGGGATTCCTGTGGGCCCGAATCCTGCGGTGCGGCAGTCTGCGGCTCCAGGGTGGCCGGCGGCGGCGTTGGCTCGGTGTGCTGCGGGGTAGAGCCAGGTGCCACGGATTCGGAGGCCGTCGACGAGTCAGTCGAGGGAGCAGTCGCTGGGGTGGTAGCAACCGGTGCCGGCGGGTTCTGCGGGTTCTGTGCGTTCTGTGTCGCCTGCGGTTGCTGGTTCTGCAATGAGGAGACGTTATCCGGACGGTAGACGGCCGTGGGGCCAGCGGGCTCCGTGTTGTTGACAACGGCGTTCGGCGCTAAGTACGGATCCTCTGCCGGTGCAGCAACCGGCGTGTGCGAGTCCTTCGACTGGGTGGTCGTCGGAGAAGCCGTGGTGGTGTAGGAGTGCGTCGCTGATGAGGACGTGGTGGCTGTGCTGGACACCGCGGTGGCGGCCGAGGGCTTAGCCACGACGGATTCGGGTGCGCTCATGCGCCACACCGCGACGCCCACGGCGACGGCACACAGGAGGCCGGCCGCCACGAAGGCGAGGATGCGGCGTGAACTGCTCGTCATGCGGGGCGCTCTCCTAACTGCACAAAGGTCACAAGTCGGTAACAACGATAGCACGAATATAGGGATAGTAAATGGCCTGGGCAATAATCCCTGTTCATAATTCTTTCTACGATGCAGGCAGGTCGGCGTTACGGAGAACTGTGGCGCAGCTGTAATAAACGGGCTCATTGGCCGAAGCCTTGCATAAGGGCGCCTAAAGAATGGTAGAAATTGGATTAGATAGCGGCTTGGCGGTGGGCGCGCCCCACGACGCCACACTGACCCACCGTGGACACAAGAAAATAGACCCCAACATAAACCCCCTATTCGCGTAAAGATGAAGGAGAAACAATGAGCTCATGGGATGAGGACATCTTCGCCGACGAAGTCAACGTCGACTTCTTGGATGAACTGGCAGACCTTGAGGACGAAGAGATCGTTGCCGCGGTCGATGATGCCTGCGCCCTGGCGGTCTCCGGTGAGGATCAGACCGAGGACGAGCAACGCAACGCGCTGGCGGCGGCCACGATCGCCGCGATTTGGGCGGGCGCCCCGTTCAGCGCCGGGGAGGTGGTTGAGGACTACCCATTCATTCGTGATCTGGCCGGTTCCGGGAGCGAGAACCTCAACGAGCACGCCCTCGAGCTGCTCGAAGGCGTCGAGGAGGACTACGACCTCGAGCCCTTCATCGAGGCGCTTTCCTAGTACGCCAGCATGCTGATCAGTATTGAAGGAATCGATGGTGCGGGAAAGAGCACCATCACCCAGCGTCTGCGGGAAGAGCTCGACTGCGAGGTCTCGGTCTTAAGCTTCCCGCGCTACGAAGACTCCGTGCACGCGCAGCTCGCGCAGGAAGCGCTCTACGGGCGCATGGGAGATCTCACCGATTCGGCCTACGGGATGGCCACGCTCTTTGCCCTAGATCGGTGGGGTGCTAAGGAACAGCTGCTCGCTGCCGCCGAATCCGCAGACTCCTTGCTCATCCTGGATCGCTACGTGGCGTCGAACGCGGCCTACTCCGCCGCAAGGGTGGGCGGGGAGCTCATCGTTGACTGGGTCTACGAGCTCGAATTCGAGCGTTTTGGCCTTCCCGTTCCACAGTTGCAGATCTTCTTGGACACTGACGTCGAAGTCGCCGGCCAGCGCGCCGTAGCCCGGGCGGCGGAGGATGAGGGGCGCCATCGCGATCGCTATGAGCGGGATGCGGGGCTGCAGGCCCGCACGGCCGCTGCTTACCGTCGTCTAGCGCAGCAGCAGTGGGCTGGGCAGTGGATCGCCACCGCGGATGCCGATATGATTATCCAAGCTGTCAAGGAGCTTGTAGGAGAACAATAACGTGGCACCGAAAATCTTGGTCGTGGATGATGACCCGGCAATCGCCGAAATGCTCACCATCGTGCTCGAGGCAGAGGGGCTGGAACCTATTGCCGTCAACGATGGTAACGAGGCCATCCCGGCCTTCCGCGAGCACGACCCAGATCTGATCCTGTTGGATCTCATGCTTCCGGGCATGAACGGCGTCGATATTTGCCGTGCCATCCGCACCGAGTCTTCTGTGCCCATCGTCATGCTCACCGCGAAGACGGACACCGTTGATGTGGTTCTCGGCCTCGAATCGGGGGCGGATGACTACATCACCAAGCCCTTCAAGCCCAAGGAACTCATCGCCCGCATCCGTGCGCGCCTGCGTCGGATCGACGGGGGCTCCGGAGAGATCATCGAGGTAGGGGACCTGCTGATCGACGTTCCTGAGCACACCGTCACCCGCAAGGGCGGCGAGGAAATCTCGTTGACCCCGCTGGAGTTCGACCTCCTTTTGGAAATGGCCCGCAAGCCCGGGCAGGTCCACACCCGTGAGGCGTTGCTCGAATCCGTTTGGGGTTACCGCCATGCCTCGGATACTCGCCTCGTCAACGTGCACGTTCAGCGCTTGCGCGCCAAGATTGAGCACGATCCGGAGGATCCACACATCGTCCTCACCGTGCGCGGTGTGGGGTACAAGACTGGAAAAACCGCCGAGTAAAGGACTGCCGCTATTTTTGGTTGGTTAGCGCGAGCCCGGGATGGCATCGTCGAGCGCTGGCGTACGTCCCTGCAGACACGCGTGCTGGGCATGATGCTGGTGGCCTCCACGGTGGTCATGATCATTCTGGCCTACGCCCTGGTGTCGGTGCTCACGCAGCAGCTGGTGAGCCAGAAAGAGGACACCGCGCTGCAAGAGCTCGACCGCGCCCGCGTAGCCGTGGAGCAACAGATTGATGCGACAGGAACGGCTAACTCAACGCAGGTGCGTATCAACTCCGCACGCGCCGCACTGGGGCAGATGTCGGCACAGCAACCTGATGCCCAGGCCGTGTACGAGCCGGTCATCCTTGTGGAGAACTCCGACGGCACAGCCACCACCTCACCGGAGGGTTACCGCATCCCCGATGGCATGCGGGAGCTCGTCGGTCAGGGCCAAGTCGTGCAGCAGTACGCCACGGTGGACCAGCAATCGGGGGCTACCTACAACGCACTGATGGTGGGCACCCCCATTGAAAGTGATATCCCGAATACCCAGGTCTACCTCGTGCTCTCCATGGAGTCTGAGGAATCGACGATGGCGCTCATGCGCGGATTGCTCTCTGCTGCTGGAGTGGTCGTCGTGGTCCTCCTCGTGGGCATCGCGTGGCTGGCTACCCAGCAAGTGATCGTGCCGATTCGCTCTGCCTCCCGCATCGCGCAGCGCTTTGCCGCCGGCCACCTGCGTGAGCGCATGGTGGTCAACTCGGATGATGAGATGGGCCGCCTTGCCTCTTCCTTCAACGACATGGCGGATAAGCTCTCCAAACAAATCACCCAACTGGAGGAGTATGGCGATCTCCAACGGCAGTTCACCTCCGACGTGTCCCACGAGTTGCGCACGCCACTGACCACGGTGCGCATGGCGGCGGATGTCATTGCGGCGGACGCGGATGAGTTCAACCCTTATACCAAGCGCTCGGCGGAGCTGCTTATTAAGGAGCTGGATCGCTTCGAGGACTTGCTCGCGGATCTGCTGGAGATCTCTCGCCACGATGCGGGCGTGGCGGATCTGTCCACGGCCTCCATCGATATTCGTTCCTGCGTAGACTCCGCACTGAGCCAGGTTGAACACCTCGCCGCCGAGCTCGATGTGGAGGTCATCGTGCATGTTCCGGAGGAACCCGTGGCCGTCGAATGCGATTCACGGCGTGTCGAGCGCATCCTGCGCAACCTGCTCGCGAACGCCATTGATCACTCTGAAGGCAAACCCGTCACCGTGGATATCGGGGCGACGGAGGACGCCGTCGGCATCGCTGTCACCGACTCCGGTGTCGGCCTCAAGGAGGGCCAGGAGGAGTTGGTGTTCAACCGCTTCTGGCGCGCGGATTCTTCCCGTAAACGCCATTCTGGCGGAACCGGTCTGGGCCTTGCCATCGCCCGCGAGGATGCGGTGCTGCACGGCGGTACGTTGGACGCTATTGGCTACTTCGGCGTGGGCTCGCGCTTCCGGCTGATCCTGCCGCGCACACCAGGCCAGACGGTTGAGTCTGAGCCCATCGCTCTGGAGGTGCCGGGCGCCCCGGAGCAGGTCGAGGCAGAAGAACAATCCGCGCTCGAGGTGACCTCGGAGCCGGGCATGCCTGTGTTTAAAGGTGAGTCGGACACAGGAATCGTGTGGCCTTCAGAGCGCGAATCCCGTGGCGTGGACACGCCTTTCAATCACAACACCGTTCCTGATTTCGAGGAGGAGGCCCAGCGATGATGCCGGCCCGCCGCCCACTCGCAGTGTTCAGCTGCGTTGCGCTCATAGCCCTCGTCGGGTGCTCGACCTTGCCGAACAACACGGATCCGCAAGTGATCGGGACTTTCGAACCGCATGACCGGGCAGACGATGCTGTCGTCGAACCGCGTACAGATAGCGAGCCTGATCTCCTCGTGCGTGACTTCTATTCGGCGGTGGCGATTCCCACCGGTAACTACGCCGCCGCCCGCACCTTCCTTTCGACGAATATAGCTAATTCCTGGGACCCCACGGATACCGTTCTGGTGGTGGATTCCATCGATCTCGTGACGTCCAATATGGAAGACGGCGACCTGGAATACTCGGTCCGCGGCAATATTATTGGCCGTTTGGCCAATGGCGGGGCTTATGTCCCCGATAATTCGCGCATCGAAGCAACCGTCCGACTGCGCCAGTTCAATGGGCAATGGCGCATCACGGATTTGCCCACTGGTGCTGTGATTGAGCGCACCGAACTGCGCAACCGCTACCGGCCGCAGTCGCTGTACTTTTTCGATACAACCCAACGCCTGCTGGTGGCGGACCGTCGTTGGCTCTATTCGGGGAAGGAGTCAATCGCCTCGGAGCTAGTGACCCTGCTGCTGCAGGGGCCGTCCTCCGATATCGCGCCGGCGACGTCCACCTTAAGCCCCAAGGACGCTACCTTCTTGGGAATCAACGATGGCGTCTACGAGTTCAGCGGGATGGCAGGAATGACCCAGGAGGAGCGCCTCAAGTTCGCCGCCCAGTTGGTCTGGACCCTCAACAACGCAGAGATCACGAATTCAGTGCGCGCCACCATCGATGGCAGCCCGCTTGTCGACGGCATGGAGGAAATGACCATCGATGACTTTGCTGAGTTCAACCCAGAGGTGGCTGCCCAGTCCGTGCCTAAGCTCTACGCGGTCAATGACGGCTCACTCCTCGAGGTTAAAGGTGAAGGCAGCACCGAGGTGCAGGGAATGGCCGGGCAGATTCACGATATCCAGTCCGCGGACGTCTCCGATGAGGGCATGGTCGCCGCGGTACGCAAGCGCTCTGAGAAGGAGTCACAGCTGGCGATGGGCGAGCTCGGCCACGAGCTCAAGGATTCGGTCAAGGGTGAAACTTTAGCCCGCCCCACCTTCGAGGTGGGAGGACAGGTGGCGTGGACCGTCGTCGACGGCAAGCACGTGGTCCGCGTGACACGCTCGCCGGCCACCGGCGAGCTGAGCACCGCGGAGGTGGACACCTCCGCATTAGAGAACGTGGAAGGCGAAATCTCCGTCATCCGGCTGTCCCTGACGGGAGCGCGTATCGCCATGATTATCGATGGCAGCATTTATACCGGTGTGGTTGCCCGCGCGACGTCGGGTGAGCGGCGCATCGTCAACGTTCACCAGGTGGGCCCAGAGCTGGCCGGCTCTGCTTTGTCGGTGGAGTGGCAGACAGACGGCTCCCTGCTCGTGGGTACCTCGGCGTCGAGCTCTCCGGTGTGGCGCATCGAGCAAGACGGATCTTCGGCCACCACACTGCCCACCGGAAATATCACCGCACCCGTGGTCGCGGTGGCCTCTTCGCCGTCGACGCTTTATGTCACCGATGCGCATGCGCTGCTGCAGCTTCCCGCGGGTGGATCCGAGCGTTCTTATTGGCGTGAGGTCGAAGGCCTGCAGGGAGTGCGTTCCTCTCCGATCATCGCGCGCTAGAGGACAGCTCAGGAGTCAGGCTAGAGTAGGGCGCATGCCGAAACATCGGGGGATAGGGGAGGCCACCGCCGCGCTCGTGGAGCTGTTCCTACCGCGCCCGTGCGCCGGGTGCGGGGGCGAGACCTCTGCGGGTGGGGTGCTGTGCGCAGCCTGCCAGCACCACCTGCGGCAGATACCGCGCCGCGTGGAACGTCCCCAGCCATTAGGTTTTCCGGCGTGGGCGCTCGGACCGTATTCCGATACCCGCCGCGGGGTCATCATCGCGATGAAGGAACGCGGACACCAGGCGGTGCGCGCGCATTTGGGCGCGGTGCTTGCCGCTGGCATCGACTACCTGCGTGCTCGCGGCGACATTCCGGAGACCGCGCTGTTGGTTCCCGCCCCGACACGAGCATCGTCGGCCCGCAAGCGTGGTGGTGATCCGGTGGCCGCGCTGTGCCGGGCGGCGTCTGCTCGGCTTCCTGGTTGGGACGTGGTTAATGCCTTGATGACGGTCGAAGGCAGTGCGGATCAGTCGCAGCTCAACGCCGCGGAGCGCACAGACAATATGCGCAGTGCCGTGCGCTTGCTGCCGTCCGCCCGGATGTTGGCGGGGCGCAGCGTGCTGCTTGTCGACGACGTCATCACGACCGGCGCGACACTCCGCGCCAGCGCCGCTCGCGTGTGGGCCGTCGGGGGTGACGTGGCGGGGGCGATTGCCCTGGCAGACGCGTAGGGTGGAGCGACATCAAGCCTCTGTAGAGGGGGCCAGTGAACCCGTTGGTTATGACCAGTGGTAGCATGAGGGGTGTCACAGGGAAGCGGACACTAAGCCTCGAATCACAGGCTTGAATAAGGTCCGCAGAATGTGCAGTCATTCAGTCCCCACGAGTAAAGGGAGGCATTACATGTCCCAGCAGACCAACGCTCAGGTCACCATCACCGGTCGTAACGTGGAGGTTCCGGAGCACTTCCAGGAACGTGTCACTGAAAAGCTAGCCAAGATCGAGCGCCTTGATCCGACCCTGACCTTCTTCCACGTGGAGCTGCAGCACGAGCCGAACCCGCGCCGCGAGTCTGAGGCAGAGCGTCTGCAGATTACCGCTACCGGCAAGGGGCACATCGCCCGCGCTGAGGCTAAGGAAGATTCGTTCTACGCGGCACTCGAGACCGCTCTGGGCAAGATGGAGCGCTCCCTGCGCAAGGTAAAGGTGCGCCGCGAGAACGTGAAGTCCGGCCACCGCGCTCAGAAGGGTACCGGTCAGATTGCTGCCGAGCTGGTCGCCGAGGCTGAAGCGGCTAAGCCGGGTAAGGAAGAACGCTACATCGATCCGTACGCAGAGACGGTCGAGGACGTTCGCCCGGGCCAGGTTGTGCGCTTCAAGGAGCACCCGGCTACCCCGATGTCCGTGGATGATGCACTCAGCGAGATGGAGCTGGTCGGCCACGACTTCTACCTCTTCATCAACGAGGAGAACAACAAGCCGTCCGTGGTCTACCGCCGCCACGCCTTCGACTACGGCCTTATCTCCCTGACGGACGCTTAAGGGCTAAGCGTCCTAAGGGCTAAGTATTAAGCCCTTCGGGAAAATTATCCCGGCTACAACACGTTTCCCCGCGCTGAACATGCAGCGCGGGGAAACGTGTTTTCGTTTATCGCGACGCAGCTATATTCCGAATTGGCTGGACAGGTGCACTTCGGCCTCAGCTAGCTTTTGCAGTGGCAGCATGAGCAAGGCCACTGGGGCGAACAGAATCAGATCCAGTCCGAAGTTTTCGGTGGGATGCGACCCTGGGCGGTGGGAAGTGGCGATGGCATCCATGGTTCCGGTCATGATCGCGTCATAGGTCCACATGGCGCTACCACCGCGCGGTGCTTCAGAATCATCAGCCACGGCGGCGGGGGCGGTTATGGTGCTCAAAGCTAAAGCTGCGGAGGTAGCGGTAGCTACGGCAATCTTGGAGAACTGCATAGTCATTCCTGTTCTGTCTCGTTCTGCGTCCGGGTGAGTAGGGGACTGCGTGTTGGGGACGTGGGCGCTCTTGTTGTGCCCTTATCTAAACCTTCGTTGTGAGGTGCGCAACTGTTAGCAGTTGGTTGTTAGGAGTTCGTTGCGGCGCCGCGCTCTGTGGTTCTGAGAAAACACAGGATGGGCGCACGAGTGGGCGCGGGTTAAGTATCGGATTTTGCGTTTTGGGTTGGGTGGCGAATCGATACGGAAAAGCTAGTGAGTACAATGGCGACGAGTTAACTTTATTGTCGCGACCAGAAGGACTATCTAGACGTGTTTGGACTTTCCAAGCTGCTCCGTGCCGGTGAGGGACGCACCGTCAAGCGCCTGGCTAAAATTGCTGATGATGTTATTGCCCTAGAAGATAAATTCGCGGCGCTGTCGGACGACGAGCTTAAGGCTAAGACAGACGAGTTTAAGAAGCGTCTGGCGGATGGCGAAAAGATGAATGACATGCTTCTCGAAGCATTCGCCACCGTGCGTGAAGCCGCCTGGCGCGTGCTCGACCAGAAGCACTACAAGGTGCAGATCATGGGCGGTGCTGCCCTGCACTTTGGCAACGTTGCCGAGATGCGCACTGGTGAGGGTAAGACCCTGACCTCACTGCTGCCGGCCTACCTCAACGCCCTCGAAGGCAAAGGCGTCCACATCGTGACCGTCAACGACTACCTGGCTAAGCGTGACGCCGAGATGATGGGCCGTGTTCACCGCTGGCTGGGACTGTCCGTCGGTGTCATCCTCTCCGAGATGCGCCCTGCAGAGCGCAAGGAAGCCTATGCCTGCGACGTTACGTATGGCACGAACAACGAGCTGGGCTTTGACTACCTGCGCGACAACATGGTCCGCTCACTCGATGAAACTGTCCAGCGCGGCCACAACTACTGCATCGTGGATGAGGTTGACTCCATTCTGATCGATGAGGCGCGTACCCCGCTCATCATTTCCGGCCCGGTCGATGGGTCCTCTCAATTCTACGGAGTCTTTTCCAAGCTGGCCCCGAAGATGCGCGAGGGCATCCACTACGAGGTGGACCACAAGAAGCGCACCATTGGTGTGCTTGAGGAAGGCGTGGAATTCGTCGAAGACCAGCTGGGCATTGAAAACCTCTACGCACCTGAGCACTCCCAGCTGGTGTCCTACCTCAATAACGCTTTGAAGGCGAAGGAGCTCTTCACCCGCGATAAGGACTACATCGTCCGCAATGGCGAGGTCCTCATCGTGGATGGATTCACCGGCCGCGTGCTGGCTGGTCGCCGTTACAACGAAGGTATGCACCAGGCTATTGAGGCGAAGGAAGAGGTGGAGATCAAGAACGAGAACCAGACGCTGGCGACCGTTACCCTCCAGAACTACTTCCGCCTTTACGACAAGATTTCCGGCATGACCGGTACCGCAGAAACTGAGGCGGCCGAGCTGCACTCCATTTACGGTCTCGACGTGGTGCCGATTCCGACCAACAAGCCGAACCAGCGTACCGACCACTCCGACCGCATCTACAAGACCCAGGAAGCGAAGTTCGCTGCGGTGGTCGATGACATCGAGGAGCACGTGGCTGCCGGTCAGCCGGTGCTCGTTGGTACCACCTCCGTGGAACGCTCCGAGTACCTCTCCCAGCTGCTGAGCAAGCGCGGCGTCAAGCACTCGGTGCTCAACGCCAAGCACCACGAGGAAGAGGGCCAGATCGTCGCCCGTGCTGGCCGCCCTGGCACCGTCACCGTGGCCACCAACATGGCCGGTCGTGGTACCGATATCGTGCTCGGTGGCAACCCCGAGGTCATCCTGGATGAGAAGCTGCGGGACCGCGGCCTCGATCCCTTCGAGGACGAGGAGAAGTACCAGGAAGCCTGGGACGCTGAGATCGAGCAGGAGAGGGAACGCTCCAAGAAGATGGGCGATGAGGTCCGTGAGGCCGGCGGCCTGTACGTGCTGGGCACCGAGCGCCACGAGTCGCGCCGTATTGATAACCAGCTGCGTGGCCGTTCCGGACGTCAGGGTGACCCGGGAGAGACCCGCTTCTACCTGTCCATGCGCGATGAGCTCATGGTGCGCTTCGTGGGCCAGTCCATGGAGAACATGATGAACCGCCTCAACGTGCCGGATGACGTGCCGATTGAGGCCAAGATGGTGTCGAACTCTATCAAGGGTGCGCAGGCACAGGTGGAGAACCAGAACTTCGAGATGCGTAAGAACGTGCTCAAGTACGACGAGGTTCTTAACGAGCAGCGCAAGGTGGTGTACGCCACCCGCCACGATATCCTTGAGGCCAACGACATCAAGGACAACATCCGGACGATGATCAATGACACCGTGTCCGCCTACGTGGCAGGGGCTACTGCTACCGGTTACGTGGAGGACTGGAATCTCGATGAGCTGTGGAATGCGCTGGAGTCCCTGTACGGGCCGACCATGACGCATGAGGAGCTCGTTGACGGCACCGAATACGGCGCCGCCGGCGAACTATCTGCGGAGCAGCTGCGGGATGCCCTCCTGGCTGATGCCAACTCCGAGTACGACAAGCTCGAAGATGCTGTGACTGCCATCGGCGGTGAGAACCAGATGCGCAATACCGAGCGCATGATCATTCTGCCGATCATCGACCAGAAGTGGCGCGAGCACCTTTATGAAATGGATTACCTCAAGGAAGGTATTGGCCTGCGTGCTATGGCACAGCGCGATCCCCTGGTGGAATACCAGAAGGAGGGCGGCGACATGTTTAACGCCATGAATGACGCAGTGAAGGAAGAAACCGTCCGCCAGCTGTTCATGTTGCGCAAGCAGTTCAAGGCCCAAGAAGAGGCGAGCGCAGCGGGTGAAGCAAACGCGGAAGCGGAAGCTTAATCTGCCGCGGCTTGAAACTGCGCTGACGCGCGGGCGCTAGAAAGCGCGGAAAGTGATGAGGCGCCGTGTGGGAAGAACTCCCCACGGCGCCTTTTTATTGGAAGCAGTTAGGTATATACTGTCAAATTATTAATTGTTCTGCTTCGGAAGGTTGAGTTAGTATGCGCCGCTTGTCTCTGCGAGTAGGTCTCTCCGTGTTCGCATCTGCCACCCTGTTGGGCGGCGGCGCAGCTGCGTCGGCTATCGAGCTTGCTCCCGAGGAGCAGTGCCAGCTCTCTTCCGTCTTGAGCTCGCAGGACGATGAGTCCTCCAAGGACGCCGTGCTCAGCTCCCAGGACACCGTGGCCACTCAGTGCGGCGCTGCGTCTGCTCCGGAAACCTCCGAGGAAGCTGCAAAGAACCTGCCAGTGGTTGGAGCCACCATGTTTGGCGGTATCAGCTTGGCCCTGGTGAGTGCGTCCGCGGCGTTCGCCGGCATCGATTGGACGCCCATCTTGATCAAGCTCGGTTCGCTTTTTTAATCTCCCGCAGTTTCCAGCCAAGGTTATCCCTTGGCTTTTTGTTTAGCCTCCCGTAGCCTGCCGGTCGCTTCCAGCGATACTGGGGCTGGGGCCGACTGAGAGTAACCGGAAGGAACGTATGTGCCGCCCGGCTGCGGAGCCGGTGAAAGCACGCTGGTGCGAACCTATCAGCACTGAACCGAAGAACTCGCCGTTTGCGCGCGCATGCAAGCTGGTGAGTGCCATGCCCCCGCGGAGCTCTGCCGCTGCATGGGCCTTCCGCCACGCGCGTACATGGGTGACGATTTCTGGAGCAAAGCGCGGGTTGTTGAGATGGCTCATCGGCCGCAAAGCGGCGGCAACTTCTAAAACAATGACGACGAGCCCGTGGATCTCGTCACGCGTGGCGAGATCACCAGCGGTGGGCTCGCGCTCATAGCGGATACGCTGTGGAGCAACATAGAGCTGCAGATGGCTCATGCCGGGGATGGGGGTGTACATGCGGAATCCGGTCCTTATCCGCGATGAGCAGCGCGGAGAAAGGCGTTCGGGTAGGAGAAGGCGAGCGGAGGGAAGGAAGCTGGACGCACGTTCATTGTGCCATGCTGGCGCCATCCGCGGCTAGAAGGCGCTGCGCCTTGGCCTGTGGGAGCAGGCGAGCGGTATGTTCGCTATACTTTCGGACGATAAACACAGCTCAATGCGAAGGGTAGATAATATGCGTGGACTCATCGTCGATTTTGTAGGCGTGCTTGACGGCACCGAAGAAGACGTCAAGCGCTGGCGGGAGCTGTTCGCCGCCGCGAAATCCAACGGAGTCGCCACCGCTATTCTCTCTAACGATCCGGGCGGCCCAGGCGCGGAGCACATTCGCGAGTGGGAATACCGCGGCATCGTTGATGCCGTCGTGCTTTCCGGTGAGGTCGGTGCGGAAAAGCCGGATCGTGCTGCCTTCCAGGCTGCAGCGGACGCTATCGACCTGCCGATTAATGACTGCGTCATGGTAGATGATTCCATCGTCAACGTCCGCGCTGCGGTGGAAAATGGCATGGTGGGCATGCTCTACACGGTCTTTGACCGCACCAGCGTGGAAGTCCAGGCAGTCTTCGACATTGAAGGTGAGTTCTAAGTGTCGAAGGATGTGCGCGTCTTCCTGCCAGCCACTTTTGCCATGCTGACAGAGCTGGAAGAAACCGGCCAGCTTGCCGCCCGCAGCGGCTGGGGATTTACAGTAACCCCGGCGCTGCGCGAGTTCTACACGGAGGGCGACGAAGAAGAAATCGAATACTCTGCCTTCCTCGAGGCTTCCATGGCCTCCCTGCGGCTCTTGGCCATCGGCGATGAGGACAAGTTCCCGCACCGCCGAGTCGTCATTTCCGTCGACGTGGACGAGTCCGTAGTGACCCCGAAGCCGGACATGGGGGAACCAGTCGTGGCGCTCAACCCGGCCACTATCACGAAGGACAATCTGCAAGCTATCCACGTGGACATCGAGGAATCCGAGGCTGCCACCGCCAAGGCTATCGCCGCCATCGACAATGCTGACCTCGGCGACGAAGACGCCGAACTCGCCGTCGGTGATGCCCTAGATAACTTCATGGCTTTCTATGATCCCACCGAGCTGCCCATCCTCGTAGAACTGCTCTAGAATTCACCAGCGTTAACAGCCCTAACGCGAATGGTGGTGCTACTCTAAGCCCTTATTGCCATTGCTTGAGAAAAGGAGCACCATCATGAAGGCAACTCGCCTTGCTAGCCTTATCACCGCTGCTGCGCTGAGCACCGCAGCACTTGTCTCCGCACCGGTGGCCGGAGCAGAGGAAGCAGTAGCGCCGGCAGCGCAGACAAATCAGACCGCGCAGGGGAGCTCTGCTCAGGAAGCGGCTCCCAGCGAACCTGACCCCAACAATCCGGACCCCAACATGGCCGTGATGCCTAAGACTCCGTGGCTGCGCATCGTTGAGGGCTCCTCGCAAGGACCGATGGGGGTTATCGTCGCCATTCTCTTCGGAATTATCAGCATCGGCTTCGCTGTGTACAAGGAGTTCGGTGATTACCTGCCCAAGTTGGGCTAAATGCTGATAGTCTGCTGGAGTAAAACTCAGCTCGATCGAAAGGTCCCCTCAGCATGACTTCCTCTCGTCTTCGCCGCGTAGTTGCTACCTCCACCTTGTCCGTCGCACTTGTTGCTGGCGGAATCGCTGCCCCCACTGCGGGTGCGGTGACCACCTCCATCAAGAATGACAAGTGCACCATCACGTTGAGCGAGGACGAAGCCAGCGACCTCAAGAACGCGGAGTCCAAGGACAACGACGTCGACAGCAGCCTGCTGAAGGATGGCCTTAAGATTTCGCCCAAGGACGCGGAGAAGCGTGCTCGCGACGTAGAGAACCAATCGGACGAGCTCTACCGTGCTCTGGCTGGCTATGAGGCAGAGGTCGAGCTCGGTGACGAGGACGCCGTCAAGCGCGCTAAGAACAACATCAAGGTAGCCGAGACTTTCCGCGACATCGCGCCGGAGTACGTCAAGGCTCTCGATGCGTGTGCCAAGAAGGAAGAGTTCAACAAGAAGGCACCGAGCGGTGATAACACCTCCTCCAACATCGACAAGGGTGGCGCCATCATCCTCGGTGTATCCGGCGCCCTGACGGTGTTCTTTATGGCTCTCCGCGCTGCCAGCCCCTTCCTGAAGACCGTCCTGCCGCCGCAGCTGGCGGCTATGCTTCCGGCCTAAGCTTGAGGGCTTAAGGCCTAAGCCCAATCGACGTTGGTGCGCAGGGAGGCCAAAAGGCCCCGCACTGCGTCGCGACGGCGCGCAGAAGCAGTGCCTTCCTCGATGTTTAAGTCCAGGCCGCACTCAGGGTCCGCGGGCGGCCCAGCATGCGTGCAGCCGCGCGGGCAGTCCTCGATGGCTTCGGCCAGATCATCGAAGACCTCGATGACGTTCTCCGCGTCAATGTGGGCTAAGCCAAAGGAGCGGATGCCGGGGGTATCAATGATCCACCCGCCATTCGGCGTGCTTCCTTCCGCCGGCAGGCGCAATGCCACCGACTGCGTCGAGGTGTGGCGGCCCTTGCCCACGGCGGAAACCTCGCCGGTCTCTCGGTTGGCGTCCGGGACAAGCCGGTTCACCAGGGTGGACTTTCCCACGCCCGAGTGGCCTATGAGGGCCGTGACATGTCCATCAATTGCGGCACAGACCTGCTCCAGCCCATCGTCGACGCCGGCCTCCACCACCGTGACATCCAAGTCCGCAAACTCTTGGGCAAACGGAGTGGGGTCGGTGAGGTCGGTCTTCGTTAGACATAGGACCGGCTGGATATTGCCGGCAAAGGCCGCGATGAGTGCACGTTCCACGAATCCGGAACGCGGGGGCGGATCCGCCACGGCACTGACGATGAGCAGGCGGTCCGCATTCGCCACCACGATGCGCTCATAAGGGTCAGTGTCATCCGCGGTGCGCCGGAGGACGGAACGGCGTTCCTCCAGCTTGACGATGCGTGCCAAGGTGTCCTTGCGCCCGGAGGTATCGCCCACGACGCCGACGCGGTCGCCGACCTCGACGGGCGTGCGGCCCATCTCGCGGGCGCGCATGGCCGTGACGACCGGGCCATCGTTATCTAGAGCGACTCCCCAACGGCCGCGATCCTTGGTGATGACCATGCCGAACTTGGCATCCTTGTGCTTTGGGCGGTCCTTCGTGCGCGGGCGCGAGCCTTTGCCGGGCCGGATGCGGACATCGGATTCGTCATAGCTGCTCGCGCGCCTAGCCACGGATCATGGCCTCCCACATCCCGGCGAAGCCGGGCAGAGTCTTGGACGTGGTATCGATGTCCTCGACCTCGACCCCTTCGACTGCTAGGCCGATGATGGCGCCGGCGGTGGCCATGCGGTGGTCGGCGTAGGAGTGCCACTGCCCTCCGTGGAGTGGGGCAGGGGTGATGCGGAGGCCGTCGTCAAGCTCGGTGACGTTGCCTCCCAAGCCGTTGATCTCGGTAGCGAGGGCCGCCAGACGGTCCGTCTCGTGGCCGCGTAGGTGCGCGATGCCGGTCAACGTCGAAGGCGTAGAGGCCAGCGCGCACAGCGCAGCCACGGTCGGGGTGAGCTCGCCGATATCTCCCATGTCGAGATCGATACCGCGCAGGCCTGCTAGACCCTCCTCTGGGCCGGTGACCTTCAGGTAGGGATCCTGGCGAGGTGCCTGCGGGACGTACTCAACCTGAGCTCCCATCTGTTCCAAGATGCTGCGGAAAGCGTCACCAGGCTGGTCCGTTTCCTCCGGCCAGTTCGGGATGCTTACGCTGCCGCCACAGGTGGCAGCAGCGGCAAGGAAAGGAGTGGCGTTGGAGAGGTCCGGCTCGATATACCACTCGCGGCCTTCAATCTTTCCAGGGCGCACGACCCAATTATCTTCGCCCGCGACTACATGCACGCCGGCATCACGCAGCATGCCGATGGTCATCAGGATGTGGGGCTGGGAAGGTACGGTGCCGCCTTCGTGGCGCACGCTGAGCCCGTAGCGGTAGCGCGCACCGGCCAGGAGCAGGCCAGAGACGAACTGGGAGGAGGCGGAAGCGTCAATGGTGACCTCGGCGCCCTCTGGGACACCATGGGGCGTGATGGTCAGCGGCAGGCTATCGCCCTTGATGTCAACGCCCAGCTCACGCAGGGCCTTCGTCATGGTGGACATGGGGCGCTTGCGCGCATACGGGTCGCCATCGATGATGACGGGGCCATCCGCCAATGCGGCTACCGGTGGCAAAAAGCGCATAATCGTGCCGGCCAAGCCGCAATCGACGGTCGCCCCATGCAGCTGGCCCGGGGTCACACGCAGGTGCGGGCCCCAGTCGGAGATACCTACGCCCATGGCCTTCAAGGCTTCTTTCATCAGGTCAGTATCGCGGGAGATCAGTGGGTTGTAGATGATAGAGGGGGAGTCAGCCAGCGCGGCGAGGATGAGGGCGCGGTTGGTCATCGACTTCGATCCGGGGACTTCTTGAGTCCAGGACAGCGGGCCGGTGGGTTGGGGAGCACTCCAGTAAGCAGACATGTAGTCCATAATAAAGGGCATGTGCGGAAGATTTGTTCTGTTCACCGAGTCCCTACTGGAGGAAGTCGGAGCGTGGGAGTCCATTACGGAAGTTCATGCGCCGGAAGGCCTGCCGCCAGCACGCTATAACATTGCTCCGACCCAGCCCATCGCCATCGTGCGGGTTGCGGAGGAGACCGCCCGTGTGGAGCCAGCGCGCTGGGGACTTATTCCGCATTGGAAGAAAGACCTCGACGGCCCGCCCCTGTTTAATGCCCGCGCGGAGACTGTGGCGCAGAAACCTTCCTTTCGCGATGCCTTCAAGGCGCAGCGCTGCGTCATCCCGCTGGATGGCTACTACGAGTGGAAAGCCGGTGAAGATAAGAAGGCCAAGAAGCAGCCCTATTATGTGACCGGGCCCGACGGCCTGCTGTGGGCGGCTGGTTTGTGGGCCACGGGGTTGGATAGGCTCTCGGCCACGATGGTGACCACGGATGCCACGGAGGAGATGGCGTGGCTGCACCACCGCTTGCCCAAGTTTCTAACTGCAGATGAAATCGCGCCCTGGCTGGCGGGGGAGGCGCTGCTGGAGCCGAGCTCTGTGCGCGGCTTTCAGGCACGCCCGGCAGACCCCGCGGTGGGCAACGTGCGCAACGACTACGCAGAGCTTATCGACGAACCACCGGCCACCACCTTGTTCTAGTGCGCGAAAACTAGTCGGCGAGCACGTCGGCGAAGGAGAGCTCCAGCACGCGGGGGAGATCCTCCGGATTCATCTCAATGTCGAGGCCACGCTTGCCGCCGGAGAAGAAGATGGTATCGAAGAGCAGCGCGGTCTCGTCAACGACAGTGGGCAGGACGTGTTTGTGCCCTAACGGGGAGATGCCGCCGGGGATGTAGCCGGAGGACTTGGAGGCGTCGGCAGGCGCGGCCATTGTGGCCTTGGAGGCACCGAAAGCGGCGGCGGCCTTCTTGAGACTGAGCTGATGGGTGACCGGAAGGACGCAGACGGCGAGTTGGCGTTTGGGGCCTTTGCCGGCGCTTAGATCAATGACGAGGGTTTTGAAGATACGCTCAGGAGCAACGTCGAGGGCCACAGCGGCTGCCTCGCCGAAGTTTTCGCGACCGCCATCAAAGGTGGAGACGTGGTGGTCAATACCTGCCTCTTCGAGGAGTTTGAGAGCGGGGGTAGCGGCACGCGGGGTCTTCTTGGACATATAAACCACCCTAGTCCGGAGCGCTAGGATGGTCGGTATGGCCACAGAAACGACGAGCGAGACGCTTCAGAAACAGCGGTTGTTTGAGGAGCAAGCCTTGCCCTTGCTGGACCAGCTTTACGGCGGAGCGATGCGTTTGACGCGCAACCCGCAAGACGCGGAGGATTTGATCCAGGAGACCTACCTCAAGGCCTTTAGCAACTTCGATTCCTTCAAACAGGGCACGAACTTGAAGGCGTGGCTGTACCGCATTATGACGAATACCTATATCAACTCCTACCGGAAGGCCAAGCGCCGCCCGGTGGAATCCTCCGCGGATGAGCTTAGTGACTTTCAGCTGTATACCACGTCCGGGCATGACTCCACGGGCCTGGAATCAGCGGAGGTCGAAGCGCTCAAGCAGATGCCGGACTCGGAGATTTCCGAGGCCATGAATGACCTACCGGAGGATTACCGAATGGTGGTGTACTACTCGGATGTGGTGGGTTTGGCTTATAAGGAAATCGCAGAAGTGATGGGCACCCCGTTGGGGACGGTCATGAGCCGCCTCCACCGCGGAAGAAAACTACTTCGCGCGGCGTTGAAAGACGTAGCACGAGAAAAAGGCATCGGTCGAAACCACCCAGAGATGGAGGAGAAGTAATGGAACGCGCAACAGGACGCAATTGCGGTGCGTGTAACTCTCCCGAGGTTGAAGCGCTCTTTCGGGAGCTGTTCGATGAATCAACAAGCTATGCGCGAGCACTGGAAATCCGCGAGCACCTCGCGCAGTGCGATGCCTGCCAGCAGCGCGTCGAGAGTGAAGAAGTAGTCCGCGCACTCGTGCGCAAATGCTGTGGGGGACAGGCTGCACCGCAGTCATTGCGCCAGCGCATTTGCGTGGAGATTACGCGGACTGAAATTACCTGGGGCTAGGACCGCCGAGTTGCATAAGCAAAGGGCTCGTTTCCGTCCTCGGAATGAGGGAGGAAACGAGCCCTAATTGATTGCTGACGTTATGCGTTAGGACGCTTGCCGTGGTTAGCGGACTTCTTACGGCGATCCTTGCGCTTACGGCCACGCTTGCTCATCGCGTACTCCTTCTGTTAAGGGTAAATGAACTTATTTAACTGTAGCGGCAGGGTATGCCGGAGTGTTAATCGGGGGTGTGCCTTCTGAGGGTTCTTTAGGCAGAAACGCGGGCGCGGGCGCGGCTGCGGTTGCGGCGCTTGATGGCGCGGCGCTCTTCCTCAGAGAGACCGCCCCAGACACCGGCGTCCTGTCCGGATTCCAGGGCCCACTTGAGGCAGGAAGAGGCAACTGGGCAGCGGTTGCAGACCAGCTTGGCCTTAGCGATCTGGGTGAGTGCAGGGCCGGAGTTACCGACGGGGAAGAAGAGCTCTGGGTCTTCGTCGCGGCAAACAGCTTCGTGGCGCCAATCCATGATTGAAATCTCCTAACAAATTTTTGACAGCAGTGGGTGAAAGTAGGCGCACCTAGGGCAGTTCACAGCTGTGAACTGTTCCGAGTGCTACGGGGTGAAGTGGACTGGTCTGCGGTCAGTGGGGCCCTGTCTCGAGTTGGGGCCAGCGTCGACGCCGCCGTGGTTCACTTTCTGTTAACTCGAAGTTTGCTCCGAGTTATGAACTGATTTAACAGCTCGTTGTTTTTGCTACCTGAGAATAATGACACGTTTACTCAAAGTCCGCTAGGGGTAAAGGGTAAAAAGTGTCCAAAGTCACTAAAGAAATATCGTCGCTTTAGGGGCTACTAATGGATTGGAGGCTGTAAGAAGGCTGTCAATAATTCGTCTACCAGCGTTGATGTGGGTAAAACTGTGAGTGTGGTGACCTGGATCGCGTCAAATCCATATTCAGTCCTCTGCCCCCGAAGACTGGGCGTGTGGGAAGGTCCAGCTGAATGCCGAGGACTGTGTCTGCGGGGCGGGGGAGTCTGCGGTGTGGAGATGGCCTAAACCGAAGGGGTAAGAAGTAGACTAAGCGGCCGTGAACAAGAAGAAGAAACAGTCCTCGACTACGTCACCTCGTACCAGTGGGAATGGCGCGCCGGCTTCGGTCATCGCGGCTGCGGGAATCGCGGTGGTTCAGTCCATCGCCGTAATCATCTTTGGCATTTTCCTCATCGTCCGTGAGGTATCTGGTGCTGAAAACGATTCGATGGTTTCGGACTCAGGCGCGACGGGCTTCGTCGGCCTGGGCACGGCCATCTTCATTTTTATCGTCTTCGGCTTTGTCATCGTTGGCTCCTGGGCCTTCGTGAAAGGCAAACGCTGGGGGCGCGGGGCCATCGTGCTCGTGGAATTCATCCTGGGCGCCATCGCCTTCCAGATGTTTAGTGGGGGCTCAGCCCTACTCGGTGCGTTAACCCTAGCGAGCGCCGGGTTGGTGCTGTACCTGCTCATGGTGCGACCCGAGGCGGCGCAATGGGCTGAAAGCCACTTCTAGGATGCCTTGAGCGCCACGGCCGTGTCCCCGCGCTGTTCAACGATGACCGTGCCGGACAAGGTCAGCGAAATCGGGCCTGAATAGCCATCACGGTCGACGGGGATGGTGCGCTCCGTCTTACCGGTCGACCAATCCACCACGTCGATCCCTTCTTCAGTGGGCACGAGAACGCGTTCGTCAACGGCAATGCCGGTGCCCAGCGCTTGCTCTAAAACGTGGTCAACCTTGAGCTGAGTTGGCGTAAAGAGGTAGAGGCGCTCGCCATCAAACCACGTCATGTGGTGGGGCAGATCGGCTACGGCAGGAGCAAAGGGGGAGGCGGAGTTGGTGATGGACGTCGAAGGTTCCACGTCCGTGGACGACAGCGCTTCACCCTCAAAGTTATAGGACACAATGCGAGGCGTATCGCCCGGCAAGAAGACTGCGGCCGCCTCCTGACCGTAGGCGACGAGGCGCGCGCCCGGATCCTCGATCTTGATGTCTTTGGAAATCTCCGGGGAGCGGGAATCCTCCGGTGTGGCGGTCTGGATACGCAACCACGTGGCATCCGGGGAATCCGGGCAGGATTCGGTCACTGCCATCGTCTCGGTACGGGTCAGCGCTGATGTGATGGCGCAGTCCTCGTGGGGCTGCATGTTGGGTTCCTGCTTGGCATCGACATCGCCGTACTCCACCGTGCGCACGAGGTCGGAGCGCCACAGCTCTACCCGCTCGGCGGAGACCGTTCCCACGCGGTCGTTCGAGACGATGGGGACCACCTCGTCGGAATTGCGGGCGCTGCGGGTATCGGAATACTGGCCGGAGGCAGCATCGATCGCCACCACATCACCGCAGCCGTTGCCCGCATCATAGGAAGCGACAATCTTGTTCCACGCCGTGCCGAGCGAACACAGGTCGGCGTCGCGGCGCTCATAGGTCCACACCTCATCGCCGGCAGCATTCGTGGCGCTCAGGGTGTCGCCGTCATGGGTCACCAGCAGGCCCTTCGACGACACAGCCCGAGTTTGGCCCGGCACCAAGGCGTTGGGGAGGCTGAAGGATTCGGTGAGGGAGTTCGGGACGGTGGTGAGGAGAGTTGGCTCGGCGTTGGCAGCGGCGTCGACTGCCGGGGTGAGCTCAGCCTTGTGGATCGGTGCGGTGATGACCGCACCGCCGATGGCGATGGCGCATACCGCGCTGATCGCGCCCACGGCAATCCAGTCCGCCTTCGTGGAACGCAAAATGGGTGCCTTCTTCGCAGCGGCGTTGTCGACCGGGGATTCTTGGGCGTGCTCGGTGCTCATCGGCGTCCTCCTTGGCGGGGATTGCGTTTACGGGAACGAGTGCGGCGCGAAGCGCGGGCAGAACGCGTAGATTCACCACGGGGGGATCCTCCGCGAGGCGAGGTCCCGCGTGAGCCCGAGCGCCGCGGGGCACCCAGCACCTTGGTGGGTGGGCCGACCGTATCGGCAACCCCTTCCGGAATGTCCAGTGCTTCCGCGAGCTCCGGGGAGGTGCTGAACCACTGCGGTGGCTCCGCCTGGCCCAAGTCGAGCTCATCGTTGATGACCTGCCATTTACCCAGCTCATCGTAGCCCACGAGGGTGATCGCCGTGCCTGTATGCCCCGCGCGGCCGGTACGGCCGATGCGGTGAACAAACGTCATTGGATCGTCCGGAACCTGATAGTTGATGACGTGGGTGACATCATCGATGTCGATGCCGCGGGCAGCGACATCCGTGGCCACTAGAATCTCCACGGTGCCGTCGCGGAAGGCATCGAGCGAGCGCTCGCGTGCTTTTTGATCCATGTCGCCATGAACCGCGCCCACCGCGAACCCGCGCTGCGCCAGCTCCTCCGCGACGGCGGCCGCCGAGCGCTTCGTGCGCGTGAAAATGATGGTGCGCCCGCGGCCGTGGGCCTGCAGGACCTTTCCCAGTACCGCAATCTTGTCCATGCGGTGCGCTTGGAAGGTGACCTTGCGGGTGGAGGCATGGGTCTGCTGGGCGTCGGCAGATTCGGCACGGATATGCACCGGCTGGTCCAGGAATGTGCGAGCCAGCGTCACGATGGGGCCAGGCATAGTGGCGGAAAAGAGCATGGTCTGGTGCGGGTTGCCGTGCAGCAGGGAGAGAATCTTCTCGATGTCCGGAAGGAAGCCCAAGTCCAGCATCTCGTCGGCCTCATCCAATACAAGAACGCTGACCTGATCGAAGGATAAGTGCTTCTTCTGGCAGAGATCGAGGAGGCGGCCCGGGGTGCCCACGACGACGTCCGCGCCTGCGTTGATCTGTTTGATCTGCTCCTCATAGGGGCGGCCGCCGCACAAGGTGATGACGCTGAGCGGCAAATTCGCGGCAGCGACCTGCAAGTCCCCGCTGACCTGGATGGCTAGCTCGCGCGTTGGCGCAATGACCAGCGCGCGGGGGGTTCCGTCAAGCTCTGGGATGTCGGCGTCATCGAAGACGCGATCGAGAAGCGGTACACCGAAGCCGTAGGTCTTTCCCATGCCGGTGCGAGCTTGACCAATGAGGTCCTGGCCATTGAGCGCGATGGGGAGCGTGAGCTCCTGGATGGCGAAGGTGTGCGTAATCCCGTTGTCAGCGAGGGCATCGCAGATCTCTACGGCGACGCCGAGCTCGGCAAAGGTAGGGGATTCGCGGGATTCGCGGGAAGATTTCGGGGCAAGCACACCTTGATAGTAGAGGACGTGGCTATAGTGGGGCCATTAGAGCGCCGGGGGCGCAGGCCTCACGGCACCGATTAATGACAACGATCTAAGGGAGACACACCACATGGACATCAAGTTTGGTTTTGCCGATACCGCCCGCGAACTGGTTATTCATGCCGAAGGCGAGCGCGAAGAACTGACCCAGACCATTAACAATGCCTTGGCGGAGAACTCCACCCTCGAATTGAAGGACACCAAGGGCCGCTCCTACATTGTGCGCACCGAGCGAGTCGTCTACGTAGAAATCGGCACTGCACGCGCCCACACCGTCGGTTTCGCGGGCTAAGTACGCGCGCGCCGTCTCAGCGGGTAGCCTAAATGGCCATGGAGAATCCCGCGGATCTTGGACAGCACCCACAGCGCCTTTCAGCGGTGGAGCGTTTCGCTCGCGAGTATGGCTGGTGGCGCGTGGTGGCGATCCCCGTCATGGTCGTCATCACCGTGTGGGTGCTCGTTGACGTTTTCCGCTCCCCAGCTCAGGAGGCGGACGTGACGGCGGCAGGGGAGACGTCGACAAGCAGCGCTACCGCAACCCCGTCCCTGCCCAAGGGGCCGGATCCTGCCAACGCCAGTGCGGTCGCTGCTGCCAAGGATGGCTTGCCCGCCGGCGGTGCCTTCACGGAGCAAGGTGATGAAACCTACCGCGATGCCGGCCCTTCCACCATGCACGCGGGCAAGGGTGGAAAACAGACCATCCGTTTTTCCGTGGAGATCGAAAATGGCGTGGACACCTCCGCCTACGGTGGGGATGCTGCGGTGGTCGCTCTGGTCGACGCCACCCTGTCCGACCCTCGCGGGTGGACCGCCAACGGAGACTTCGAATTCATCCACGTCAAGGCCGATGACAACCCAGATACGCACATCCGTCTGACCTCGCTGGGGACCACCGCAAAGCTGTGCGGTGCACAGCTGGAATCGGAAACCTCGTGTCACACGACGATTACCGGTGAATCCGCGGTCAACCTCAACGAGTCTCGCTGGGTGCGGGGCGCTGCACCGTTTGAGGGGGATTTGGGCAACTACCGCCAGTACCTGATCAACCATGAGTTCGGCCACGCCATTGGTTACGCGGCCCACCAGCCCTGTGGTGGCGAGGGTAAGCTCGCGCCCGTCATGATGCAGCAGACGCTGAGCCTCAACAACGGGAAGCTCTTTGAGAAGGAACCAAACGAGGTGTATCCGGACGAGGACGTCACCTGCGAGCCGAACCCGTGGCCCTACCCGAATCCGGCTAATTCTGATCACGCCAAGCCCGAGTAAGCCGCTCGAAATTTAAGGACTATTTCCCCCATGCCACTGCCACCTGAGCCCGTTCTTGCCGCCTTCAACGCCGAGTTTCACCCGCGCCGAACGCAGGGAGAGCTCGTGGGGTCTGCCTGGGATAACGGGATTCGCGTCGGGGATATCGTCTTTGCCGAGGCGCGGCCGTGGACTGGTTGGTCCGCTAAGGTACGCGAGAAACTCAGCGTGCCGGGAGCGCGTATCGCCCGCCCGGTTCTGACCGCCGATGGGCGCTACACAGCCGCTGGGTGGAAGGCCACGCAATTCGTGGACGGTCAGTTGCGAGGGCGCATCGATGAAACCGTGCAGTTGGCGCTTCGCCTTGATGACGCCCTCGATGTGGCCCCGCTGCCCACCATGGACCGGCGCGAGGACGTGTTTGCGCGGGCGGAGCGGGCCGCGTGGGAGGAGAGCGGCGAGGCCTATTCTGATGCTGAGCTTGCGCACCTCCCGTTGGTCACCGCTCACATGGATCTTCTGGGAACCACCATTTTTTCCGGGGCCAATCCGCCGGCGTTGATTGATATCGTGCCTTCTGCCGCTCCGCGTCCGGCGGGCTGGACTGCAGCGATAGTCATGGTGGATGGTCTGATCGCGGGGGCGGTCGATGGTGATATTTGCACCCGCTTTGCGTCGGTGCCCGGAATACAGCAGCTCTTGCTGCGTGCGGTGGCGTATCGCCGTTACGTCAATATCCTGCACCCGCGCTCCAAGGCGACCGTGCGTTCGAACATAGAAAGGGTCGAAGAGGCCCTTGTGTCCGCGGCATCTGACAGACTGTAGGGCGTGAAGTACAGCAGCGAATCCCCCACACGTTCCGGCGTCACGCTTCCTCCCTCGCCGGATGTCCGCCTTGTTCCCCGGAACCGCCGGGCCACGTCGCGCACATGGGGTGTACCGGTGCCCACGGAGGGCACGTGGCGGGTGCTCGGCGCGGCCGGGTCCGGAGTATCGAGCCTGCTGATCGACGTGGTCTTGGGCCAGCTCAACGCCGGGGCCGATGCCTCCGGCATCCTCGTCGTCGCCCCGTCCAAGGAATCGGGTTCGCTGCTGCGCCGGGAATTGGCAGAAAACCTCGATGATTATGCGGCGCAAACATCGATGGTGCGCTCGGTGCACTCTTTGGCCTTTGCCCTGCTGCGCCAGAGCAGCGAGGAGGAGCTGCGCCTGATTACCGGCGCAGAGCAGGATGCGGTCATCCGCGAGCTGCTCCAAGGCCATGCTGCGGATGGCAGGGGTGCGTGGCCGGAGGAGATGCGGCCGGCCCTGGAGTACGTGGGTTTTGCGCGCCAGTTGCGTGACTTGTTGTTGCGTGCCATCGAACGGGGGCTGGGCCCGACAGAGCTCGAGGAGCTCGGGGAGCGCCATGCTCGGCCCATGTGGACTGCTGCCGGCGAGTTCCTGCGCGAATATGAGCGGACTCAGGCGCTGGCGGTTTCGCATTCCTATTCCGCGGCAGAACTGGTCAGCCAGGTGCTTTTGCGCCCAGAGCTGCTGCGCGAGCACCCGTGGCACACCATCGTGGTCGATGACGCCCAGTTGCTCGATCCGACCTCCGGCCAGCTGATCGCGGAGTTGGCGAAGACCGCCCGCCTCACCGTGATTGGTGGTGACCCCGACCAAGCGGTCTTTGCTTTCCGTGGTGCTAATTCGGAATTCCTCACCACGTGGGAGGCGGAGAACGAGCTGTGCTTAGACTCGACGCACCGCACTCCCTCCCCGGCCTGCGTGAGCGTCGTGGAGTCCCGTGGCACCTTGCGCGATGTCCTGGCCAACACGGTTCGCCGCCGGCACCTCGAGGATGGTGTGGACTGGCGTGATATCGCTGTCATCGTGCGCTCTACTGGGGATATCGGCCCCGCCCGGCGCACGCTGCTGTCTGCTGGCGTGCCGGTGCACATCAACCCCACGGACGTGGTGCTGGCGGAACAGCGCTTGGTCAAGGCGGTGCTTCTGGCTCTACGTGCTTTGGAGAATGAGCTTGAGCCCGTGGAGCTCGAGGACCTGATTACCGGTCCTGTCGGCGGTGCGGACCCAGTCACGCTGCGGAGGCTCATTCGCGGCCTGCGCCGTTGGAAGCCGGAGCAGCGCGGTATGGACACGCTGCGAGAGCTGCTGGATGGTGAGTTGCCGGACTTCAACAACCTCCTGACTGAGCGCGAAGAAGCGATCCTGGCCCGCATTCGCGGGGTGCTGTCGGCCGGGCGTGCGGCCTTGCAGCAAGGCGCTGCTGTTGAGGAAGTCCTCTGGGAGGTGTGGCAGGCCACCGGTTTGGACACGCGCCTGCAGGCGGCAGCCTTGCGCGGCGGTGCCGCGGGTTCGCAGGCGGACCGAGACCTGGATGCCATGATGGCGCTGTTCGATGCCGCCGGTGACTATGCCGAGCGCCGCCCGGCGGCCTCCCTAGAGTCCTTCATCCTGCACATCACGGAGCAAGAATTGCCCACCGGCGTGCGGGATCGTCGCTCGGCGCTGCCTGATGCGGTAGAGATCCTCACCGCGCACGGCGCGGTGGGCCGTGAGTGGGACACCGTCATCGTGGCGGGCGTTCAGGAAGGAACGTGGCCGTCGGTAGGGGAGACCGGCTCTCTCTTCGGGCAAGAGGACCTCATCGATCTCCTAGATCGCGGCATCACACCCGGCACCCCAGTCAGCCACGTGTCGGGGCGCTTGGCGGAGGAGCGCCGGCTCTTCCACGTGGCCACCACGCGTCACCGATGCCGCCTGCTCGTCCTCGCGGTGGATTCGCCGGAGAGCGATGTGGCCGAGGAGCCGTCGCGCTTCATCGATGAGTTCCTGTCCGCCCGCGGTGTCGATGTCCCAGGAGCACAAGCGCGCCGGGAAGCAGGTAAGCGGCTGGCGCGCCAGGCCTGGCCACGCGAGCTGGGCCTCGAGGTTCCGGAACCGAATCCAGTGACGTTGCCCAGTGCGGCTAGTGGGGAGGAAGAGCTCGATCCCCTTGACGTCTCCGTGCTCTCGGTTCCCGCCTTCGTGGCGCAGCTGCGGCGTTGCGCTACCGATCCGGAGACGGGTGAGGCCGAGCGCTCCCAAGCGGTGCGGCAGTTGGCCCGTCTGGCCGAGGCTGGGGTTCCGGGGGCGCACCCGGATCAGTGGTGGGCCGCCCGCGGCATCGCCTCGGAGCTGCCTCTGCATGGTTCCAGTACCGTGTCGCCGTCCCGGGTCGATGCCCTGCTCACGTGTCCGCTCAATGCGGTGCTCGGGCAGCTCGTCGAGGATGACTCAGCGGATATCAACCTTCTGCGGGGAAATTTGGCGCATGCTTTCCTGGAGGCGCTGGGCCGGGGAGCTGCCGCTGAGCCTGCGAAGCAGCTCGTGGTTGATGCCTTCGCCGCGCTGCTTGATGGCCCCGCGTGGCGCCGCGAGGCTGAGCGCGCGGACTTTGAGCGCCTTATCGACCGCACCCACAGCTGGGTGCTCTCGAGCTCGACGTCACTCGAACCCGTCGGCGTTGAGGTTCCCGTCACCGTGGACATCGGCCTCGATGTCACCATTCGTGGGTTCATCGACCGGCTGGCGAAGGCCGGTGAGGACTATGTGGTAGTGGATCTCAAGACCGGAACAACGGTTCCCTCGAAGGCCAGCGCCCAGGACAATACCCAGCTCATGACGTATCAGCTGGCCCTGGCACACGGTGAACTCGTCACGGCACCAGCGGACTCTGACGGCGAGCCTCAGTCTGTATCCATCCGGACCGGTGCCGGCCTGCCGCGTGGCGGCGGCGTGCTGGTGTACCCGCGATCCAGCGCTGCCTCCGTGTCCACCCGGGAACAAGCGACCAAGCCCCCGGAGGAACTCGAGGAATTTGCGCAGGCGCTACCTGCACTCGTGGCCGAGCTGCGCGGACCGGGGCTGACCGCGCGTGAAAACGCCGATTGTGATCGGTGCCCGATCCGCCCTATTTGCCCTGTGATGAATGAAGGAGCTCTGGTGACCGATGCCTAAGAACACCACCCAACACTTCAGTCCTGAAGAGCTGGCCAGTGCGCTGGGGAAGCCTTTTCCTCCCACCGCAGAGCAAGCCGCAGTCATCGACGGTCCACTCGGGCCGAAACTTGTCGTGGCCGGCGCGGGCGCTGGTAAGACGGAGACGATGGCCTCGCGCGTGGTGTCGCTGGTCGCAAACGGGTTGGTGCGGCCCGAGCAAGTCCTGGGCCTGACCTTTACCCGCAAGGCAGCCCAGCAGCTGGAGCAGCGCATCCGCCGCCAGTTGCTGACCCTGCGCTCCTCAGGAATCCTTGCTCCGGGCAGCCCAGCGGCAGAGGCAGTGGAGAATATCGCGCCTAACGTCTCCACCTATGACTCCTACGCGGGTGATCTGGTCCGCGAGTATGGCTTGCTCATGCCGGTGGAGCCGAATGCCCGCATTATCACTGAGGCGGAGCGCTATGCCATCGCCCACGAGGTCGTCAGCAACTACACGGGCTCGCTGAGCACCGATAATGCCGTGGCCACGGTCACCGCCACCTTGCTCAAACTGGCAGAGACCATGGACGGGGAGCTCAAGGATCCCCATGATCTGTATGAGCACGAGGACATCTTCCGCAAGACCGCTGAGGACCTAGAGAAGAGCAAGAGGACCAGCAGTGAGTACAGCCAAAAGCTGCAGGGATACCTGGATACCCAACGCCTGCGCCTGGAGTACCTGCCCTTGGTGGAAGCACTGAAGAAGGAACAGGCGGAGCGGGGCGTCATCACCTTCGGCGAGCAGATGTCCATCGCTGCCACCCTGGCCAAAAACTTCCCCCTCTTGGGCGAGCAACAAAGCGCGCGGTATCGCGTGGTCATGCTGGATGAGTACCAGGACACTTCCCACGCGCAGCGCATCCTGCTGCGTTCCCTCTTCGGTGGTAAGCGCGAGGGGCTCTCGGTTACCGCGGTCGGTGACCCCATGCAGTCCATCTATGGCTGGCGCGGGGCGACGGCGGAAAACCTCGAGGCCTTCGTCACGGACTTCCCGCAGGCTGACGGCACCCCGGCGCCCAAAGACCAGCTGACCACCTCCTGGCGCAACCCCTCGACGGTGCTGGGAATGGCCAATGACGTGGCCTCGAAGCTCTTCTCCGAAAGCCCGGGCGAGCGGCCGGTGGATGAGCTATCGCCGAAGCCCACCGCGCCGGCAGGCACGGTAGAGCTGGGCTATTTCGCCTCCGAAGATGAGGAACGAGACTTCATCGCAGAGCACCTGCGTCAGCTCTATGAGTCCACGCCGGAGGGTGAGGACTTCAGCGCCGCAGTACTCGTGCGCACCAATAAACAGTCGCCGTTGATCGCCGCGGCCCTGGACAAGGCCGGGGTCCCCAACGAAATCTTTGGTCTCGGCGGGCTGCTCTGGCAGCCGGAGATCCAAGACCTCGTAGCGGTGGCCACCTTGCTGGTGCGTCCGCAGGACACCGCGGCGGCGCTGCGCGTGCTGACCGGGCCGATGTGCGGCCTAGGTATCGCCGACATCCAGGCGCTGCATTCGCGTCAGCGCAACCTTGCCGGTGCTGCGGAGGGGCGCACACGCTGGGAGGGCGGTGATCCCCTGGAGCACCTGGCTACCCAAATCGAGGGCATCACCGCAGAGGGGCCTGACCAGGTGCTGGGGCTTGCCGACGCCCTCGCAGACCTCGGCGAACGCGAGCGCTACAGTGCCGAAGGCCTAGAGCGCATGGAAGAGGTTTCCTCCAAGCTGCGCTACCTCCGCACCTATTCCCTGGGAAAGTCGCTCAACGACATTGTCGCCGATATTGAGTTGCTCTTTGGTCTGCGTACCGAGGTCTTAGCCTCCGGGAAGCCAGGCGGGGCAACACACCTCGACGCCTTCGCCGACGTCGTCGCTGGTTTCCACGGGGAGGGCCTAGCCGGGCTCCTGGACTATCTTGAGCTGGCTAAGGAGAAGGAAGACGGCCTTGAGTTGGGAGAGGTCCCGCTCGTGCGCAACCGCGTCCACATCATGACGGTGCACAAGGCTAAGGGCTTGGAATGGGAACACCTCTGCGTGGCACACGCGGATTCCACAAGCTATAAGGCGCAGGCGGAGACTTTCCTGACCAAGATCGAAAAAGCACCGGGTGATGAGGATGTCATCGATGTCCCCGAGGACGCGGTGACACGCTCCGACTTCGACAAGGCGTGTGAGGCTTTCAAGGAACAAAACCGCGAGTTCCAAGCAGAGGAAGCAGCCCGCCTGTTCTACGTGGCAATGACCCGCACCGAGTCCACCCTGACGGTGACTGGCTCCGGAACCAATAAGGCGAAGGGCAAGAGCAAGAAGGGCCCGTATTCCTACCTGCAACTGCTGGCGGATAAGCACCCAGAGCTCGTCGTCCACTGGGAGGTCCCCGAGAACCCCGTGGAAGACGAAGAGCGTTCTGTTACGGAGGCCTCCTTCCCTGCACTAACCCCGCAACCGGAAGCGCTCAAGGCCGCAGACGCGGTGCGCGCGGCAATGGAGAACCTGCCACCGCTGCGCGATGGCGAGGTCTTTGGACTCTGGGAGCAGGAGGCGAGCGCGCTCATCGAGGAACACAAAGCCCTCCAAGCCCCGGTGGTCGATGTGGAGCTGCCTGGCGAGTTGACAGCCTCCGACATGGTGGCGATGTCAGCGGATCCCACTCAGTTTGCCCGCCGCCAGCGCCGCCCCATTCCCTTCAAACCTAACTCCTATGCCAAGCGCGGCACCGCCTTCCACGCCTGGCTGGAGGATCGGTTTGGGGCGCCCGCCTTGCTGGGGGAGGACGAGCTGCCCGGCTCCCACGATGAGCCGGACCACGACCTGGAATCACTCAAAGAGTCTTTCCTAGATTCGGAGTGGGCGCAGCGCACACCTGCCTATGTGGAAGCGCCTTTTGAGATCACCATTGGGGACTCGGTCGTCCGCGGCCGCATGGACGCGGTCTTCCAACAACCGGATGGTTCCTGGCTCATCGTGGACTGGAAGACTGGCCGCCGCCCGCAGGGCGCTGCACTGAACTCGGCGCAGATTCAGCTCGCCGTGTATGCGGAGGCATGGCGGCGTATTCACGGCGTGGAGACCGTCCGCGCGGCGTTCTTCTATGTGCATGAGAACTACCTTTTGGAGCCGGATGACTTGCCCACTGGAGCACGGCTGGCTGAGCTTTTAAGCTCTGCAGTTTCCACGCCACCAGGGTTGAGTCTAAGGTAGTCTCACGAGGAAATCCGCATCATCTAGGGAGGTTGGCGCTTCGTGCCCAAGCACTTAAGAAAACGCATTACGTCGCGTTTTTTATCGCAGGTTGAGCTGACCTCGCAGCCTGACCACGCGTTGCTCGATGTCATCACGATTCCGCGCACGCAAAGCACCAGCCCGTGGAAGCAACTGGCGCGCCGCGTGATATGGGCCATGGGGCTGATGGTCTTTGTCACCATCATCGTCTTTTTCGACGGTGACGGGTATAGCGAGGATTTGTCTTTCTTGGATGCGGCTTATTACTCGGCGGTGTCGCTGACCACTGTGGGCTACGGCGATATTGTCCCTGTGACTCCCACCGCGCGCTTCATTAACCTTATTATCGTTACCCCGGCCCGCCTGCTCTTCCTTGTTTTGTTGGTCGGTGCTACCTTGTCGGTTCTGACGGATCGAGCCCGTCGCACGTTTGAAATCCAGAATTGGAGAAAGCAATTGCGTAACCACACCGTCGTCATCGGCTATGGCACCAAGGGCGCCGGTGCGGTCGCCGCGCTGATCGCCGACGACGTCCCCGCCTCCCAGATCGTTGTTGTTGATAACAACCGTGCAGCCTTGGCCAGTGCCGAGCACCACGGCCTCGTCACCATCTATGGCTCCGGAACCAAGCAGGACGTCCTGCGCATCGCCGGCGCGCAGCATGCATCCTCCGTAGTGGTGACTCCGTCCACGGACGATACCGCGGTGCTGTGTACGTTGTCCGTGCGCGAGCTTAACCCTAAGGCCAAGGTGGTCGCGTCTGTGCGTGAATCTGAAAACCGCCACCTTCTCCTTCAATCCGGCGCTGATTCGGTGGTGACCTCGGCGGAGACGGCCGGCCGCCTCCTGGGCCTCGCTACCGTAACGCCAACCGTGGTGGAGATGATGGAGGATCTCCTCTCACCAAATGAGGGTTTCTCCGTGGCGGAGCGCGCGGTGCGCGAATTCGAGGTGGGCTCCAACCCGCGCCACCTCGCTGACATTGTCCTGGCCGTCTTGCGCAACAACGAGCTGCACCGCGTCGACACGGCAGATGCGTACGCGCTCAAGCCCGGTGACCGCCTGCTCTACATCAAGCACGAGATGCAGCAGGCCGCGGAAGATTCCGATGAAGACGAGGACGAAGGCAACTAATGTTCCTTCCTGTCACCGAGACCGGCCGCGTCCCGGTTACGCCACAGGGCCAGCCGGTCTTTCTGGCTGAGCCGGCGGGGGACATCGTGGTCACGGCCGGGGCCATCCATGCTTTCCTACTGGGCACCGAGGCCGCCGAGCGGCTCGGCTCGCTGCGTGATGCCACCTTCTTTAACGGTCAGCGCGACATCCTCAAAGCCCTGCACCTGATCCGTAACCGTCGGGAAGCGCGCTTTGATCCGCGCAGCGGCCGCGAGCTGTCTTATCCTGCGCCCGGGGCGGTGGGGCGCGACGGCGAGCGCCTCGTCTTCCCACGCCTTGATCCCGCCGTCATCGGTATTATCCGTCACGCAGACTCGGACCAAATCCTGTTGGCTCGTAACCGCCACCGTCCTAACTTCTTCTCCTTGATTGCCGGCTATGTGGATCCCGGTGAGACCCTCGAAGAAGCGATGATCCGGGAGGCACTGGAAGAGACCGGCCGCCGCGTGGAGTCAGTCAAGTACTGGGGTTCACAGCCGTGGCCGCCGAGCGGTTCGTTGATGGTGGGCTTTTCCGCGGTCACGGAGGATGTCCAGCCCGTGTGCGATACTGACGACGAGCTCGCTGAGGTGCGGTGGGTGTCCCGCGCCGAGCTTCCAACAATGACCATTGCCCGCCAGGGCTCAATTGCACACACGATGATTATGGAGTGGTTCCACGGTGATGAGACCGGATCTGTCCCTGCTCGATGAAGACCAACGGGCCGCCGCCACGGCGCCGCGCGGCCCGGTCTGCATCCTGGCCGGTGCCGGAACGGGCAAAACTCGCACGATCACCTATCGCATCGCCCACATGGTGGATCAGGGCTTCGTCAACCCGCAGCGTGTTCTGGCCGTCACTTTTACCTCTCGTGCCGCGAGTGAAATGCGCGAGCGTCTCAACCAGATGGGTGTCGGGGGAGTGCAGGCTCAAACCTTCCACGCCGCGGCGCGCCGCCAACTGAAGTACTTCTGGCCGCAGGTCGCCGGGGATCTGCCGTGGCAGCTCATCGATAATAAGTTCAGCCTGGTTGCACGTGCGGTGCGTTCGCTCGGTCTGGACAATAACAAGGACACCATCCGTGACTTCCTGGGGGAAATCGAATGGGCGAAGTCTTCGTTGATTAGCCCCGAGGGCTATCCCGGCGTCATCGAGTCCACGGACCGCGAAGCACCGGGGGATCCGGCCAAGGTGGCAGAGGTCTTCCGCCGCTACGAGGACATGAAGGCCACCCCGGATCTCATGTACCTTGATTTCGATGATTTGCTCATGCACATCGCGGGCGCCATCGAGAACGTACCTGCGGTGGCGGAGGTCTTCCGTGAGCAGTACCGCACCTTTGTCGTCGATGAGTACCAAGACGTGACGCCGCTGCAACAGCGCGTGCTGGAGGCCTGGCTGGGGGAGCGCGATGACCTGACGGTCGTGGGCGATGCTAACCAGACCATTTATTCCTTCAACGGAGCTTCCCCGGAGTACCTGCTGAATTTTTCCCGCACGTATCCGCAGGCCACGGTGGTAAAGCTGCAGCGAGATTACCGCTCCACTCCGCAGGTGACGGATTTGGCCAACGAGGTCATCTCGAAGGCCACGGGCCGCGCGGCGGGGACCCGCCTGGAGCTGCAAGGTATGCGCGAGCCTGGCCCCGAGCCCACTTTTAAGGCCTATGAGTCTGAGGAGATCGAAGCCAAGGAGGTCGCGGGCCAGGTTCTGACTTTGCTCAACCAGGGCGTGAAGGCTTCCGAAATCGCAATTCTCTACCGCATCAACGCGCAATCAGAGCAGTTTGAGCAGGCGCTTGCCGACGCCGGAGTGGTCTACCAAGTCCGCGGCGGCGAGGGATTCTTCCGCCGCCCAGAGATCTTGGAGGCCATCCGCGTGCTCATCGCTGCCACGCGCCGTGATGATCTGCCGAATGATCCTGTGGCCGTGGCACGTGCGGCCTTCGTGGAGCTGGGGCTGTCCGCCACGGAGCCGCAGGGCGCGCAGGCGCGTGAGCGCTGGCAGTCGCTCACGGCGTTGGTGGATCTCATCGCGCAGATCGTGGAGGACCACGAAGGGATCGACCTGCCTGGCGTGCTGGGGGAGCTGCACCGCCGATCCGAAAACAAGCACAACCCCACGATGGAGGGCGTGACCCTAGCGACCATCCACGCTGCCAAGGGCTTGGAGTGGGATGCGGTCTTCCTCGTTGGCCTCACCGAAAAACTCTTGCCCATTAACCACGCCATCAAGGCCGGCGATGAGCACGTGGAGGAGGAGCGCCGGCTGTTCTATGTCGGCATTACCCGTGCGCGCGAGCACCTGGCTTTGTCGTGGGCGTTAGCCAAGACGACCGGTTCGCGGGCTTCGCGTGAGCGAACTCGCTTCCTTGACGGCGTGGTGCCGGGAATCGAGGAGAGCCAGTCATCGAACCGTCGCTATCGCCCGCGCCGCTGCCGCGTGTGCTCGGGCCAGCTCAGCAGTCCCGCCGAAAAGGTTCTGGGGCGCCACGAGTGGTGCGAATATGAGGGCGATGAGGATGTCTTCAACGCGCTGCGCGCCTGGCGCGCGTCCGTTGCTAAGGACTCCCAGGTTCCTGCCTACGTCGTGTTTTCCGATGCCACCCTGCAAGCCATCTCGGAGGCGCTTCCCGCCAGCGAGGCCGAGTTGCTCGACATCTCCGGGGTAGGCCCCTCCAAGCTGGAGCGCTACGGCGCGGAGGTGTTGCAGATCATCGCCTCTACCCGGGGTTAGGCACCGGCGCAGAACGTACAGCGTGGGTGCTCCATCAACAGCCGGTGTTGCTCGATCCCGTAGGGGTCTATCTCCTTAAGCTCCCCGGCTAACGGCTTGCCGCCGGGAGCCCCGGGCGGGGCGGGCCTTCCCAAAAGGCGGCGGATGGTGACCACAGCATGCATCACTATTGCGGTGCGCACGATCGGATCCCCCGGCGGTTCTACCGCGGCGGCGCGGCGCGCCACCTCGTGCCACTGCTCGTCCGCATCGATGCGGTGCAGATGCGCGCACAGTGGGCAAGGCCCCGCGCCGGCTACGCGGACCGGACCGATGATGCCGCGGGCATCCAGCATCGATACCGGTAGCCACGTCGCCGAGGATTTGTGCAGGGCTTGTGCCCATTCCGTCGCGCCGTCCAGCATGTCGACGGCGACAATCGGCAGGTGCCCGGCCACGTTCGCGATGTACTCGGAGGGTGTTTCGCTGTGGAGAGGGGAGCGGGGCTGGAAGGAATCGTTCAGGAGGACGTCGCGTAGCTCGTTAGCGAGGGCCGACGTACCCAGCACGGCCACGCGCTGCGGCTGGGGCGCTGGCCACAGAACGCGGTAACTGATCAGATCATCAACCAGGCTGCGGGCAGCAGACGGGCTGGTGCCGGTATTTTCGATGGATTTTTCAATGGTCTGCCGGGTCAGCGGGGTGCGCAACCGATTGAGCAGGCGTGCCAGTTGTGGGTGGGCCTCGAACACGCCGACGCGCGTGGCATCCATCCCACACTGGAGCATCCCGGGCTCGCGCTCCAGGATTGTGGTTTCCGGCGCCAGCATATACGTCTGTGCAGACATGGTTTCCTCCCCGTTGATGACCCACCCCAGCTGTGCTTAGCCATCATTGCACCACAGGTAGAATGCCCTGTCATGTCGAACAACCCCGAGGTCCGTGTCATTCGCTCCGCCCGGCGCCGTCGCACCGTCCAAGCCCGCGTTGTTGAAGGTGTCCTCGAGGTGCGCATTCCTGCCTGGATGTCGTCAGCAGAAGAACAGAAAGCAGTGGATGAGATCGTGGCGAAGGTGCGCAAGAAGCACACCTCGTCGCAGCGCTCCGATGCCTCTCTCGCCGCCCGCGCACGCACGTTGAACACTCGCTTTTTGGACGACCGCGCCACGGTGGGATCCATTCGGTGGGTCAGCAACCAAAAATCCCGCTGGGGCAGTTGCACTACCTCAACGGGAGATATTCGGATTTCTGACCGGCTGCAGGACGTCCCCGACTATGTGCTCGATGCGGTCATCATCCACGAGCTGACGCACACCTTCATTCCGGGCCATGGCCCGGACTTTTGGGAGTGGGCCGACCGCGCCCCCAAAGCAGAACGCGCGAAGGGGTACCTCGAGGCCTACCAGCGTTTCCGCTAGTTCTCTTCCTCCGGCCCGTCCTTTTTGTCCTCGTCGCCGTCGGCGTCTGCGCCCTCACCAGCGCTATCGCTGGCATCGTCCCCGGCATCCTGCTGGCGGAGCATCTCCTCCAACTTGGAGAATTCTGCCTCAAAGCCCTCATCAGGATTGTCATCGAGCAACCCGTCGATGAAGGAAGCCGGGTTCTCCAAGTGCTCGGCCGTGGGCAGAAGATCCGGATGGTCCCAGGCGGAATCGCGCTTATCGGCGCCCACCGCGACGGTGGCGCGGCGCCACAGCTCAGCGGCGGCCTCCACCTTCGGGGCGTTGAGTTCGATGCCGACGACCTGGGAGAAGGCCTTCTCCGCGGAGCCGCCAGTGGAGCGGCGGTGCGCCCATGCCTCAGTCATTGCCTTTGTGGACGGGATGCGCTCTCCCAGGGCCTCGGTCACCACGTGTTCAACCCAGCCCTCGACGAGCGCTAGGAGGGTCTCCAGGCGGGAAGCGGCTCCCGCGTTGCGCGAGGTGATCCGTGGGGACAGGTCCATGCCCTGCAGCTTGTTCATCGCGTCCTGGATGGCCTGCGGGTCACCGGATTCCAGGTTGAGCTCGCGGGTAGCTTCCTCGATATGGGAGGTGTCGATGACCAAGCCCATGGCGTATTCCTCAACGGAGGAGACGAGGCGCTCGACCAACCACGGCACGTGCTTGAACAGGCGCTGGCGGGCGGCCTCACGGGCGCCGATGTAGACGAGTACTTCCTGGCCCGGAACGTTGAGATCGCGCGCGATGGCCTGGATATTGTGCGGCAAGAGTGCGGTGGTGCCTGCGGGGGAGACAGGCAAGCCGAAGTCGGAACCGGTCAGCGCCTGCGCAGCCAGGTCACCGAGGGCGTGGCCGAGCTTCATCCCGAAGTTCATGCCAGACATCGAGTTCATCATCGAGGTCATCGGGCCCATCATCTCGCGGGCCTCCTCCGGTAGGGATTCCAACTGCGCGGAATTCATGTGTTCGGCTACCGGAGTGACCATGCGCTGCCACATCGGCAGCGTCTCATCCAGCCACTGCGCGGAATTCCACGCGGTCACGGTGCCGGACGCGGTGGGCAGAATCGTGGCATCATCCAGCCACAGTTCTGCCAGCCGCACGGCTTCTTGCACAGCGGTGCGGTCTTGCTCGCTGACCTCTTTATCGCGGGAGATCTGCTGGTGCGCGATGCGCTTGGCCAAGTCATAGTTGACCGGGCCAGCACCCTCCGGGGAGTTCATGGAGGAACCCATGCCGGACAGCATCTGGCCGAACTGATTCAACAGGTCTCCTAGGCCACCGTTGCCCGCGCTGAAGCCGAAGGCGCCGAACGGGTTCTGGTCGCGACGATCGTTATCATCGTCATCGTCGTTATTGGGGAAGGAAAAACCGAATCCGTTGCTCATGGGCCCTAATCTACTAGGTTTCCTAGCGCGGATTCTAGGACCACGGCAACGCTGAGAGCGAACAGGCAGCCTAAGGCTGTAGGCTGATCCTCCGTGAAAACCCCGCAGAACCCCCGAGCCCGCCGCCTGTCCACCCTCACGTGGGGAGCCATTCCGGTGGTGTTGACGGGAGCCCTGCTCAGCGTCGACCACATCCCCGGCACCGATATCACCCTGTCGGTGCCGTACGCCGCCGAAGGACCGGGGCCTACCGTGGATACCTTGGGCGAGGTGGAAGGGGAGCCTGTCGTTAACGTCGAAGCCCCGGAAACGTTTCAGCCGCAGGGGCATCTCAACATGACGACGGTCTCTGTGCGCACCAACATGACGCTGGCCCAGGCCCTGGGCCGGTGGCTGTTGACGGATGACACCATTGTCCCCATCGAGAACGTCATCCCGCAGGGTAAGACAGATAAGGAAGTCCAGGAGGCAAATCAACAGGCCTTTACCCAGTCCGAGTCAGCGGCCACGGTCGCCGCCATGGACTATCTGGACAAGCCCGTGCGGATCGAGGTCGCACAAGTCCTCGACGACGGCCCCGCAGCAGGTGCGCTTGACGACGCCGACATCATCACCGCCGTCAACGGCGACAAGGTCACGGAGCCTGGCCAGGTACAGGAGAAGATCCGCGCTCTTAAGCCCGGCGATGAGGTGGAGCTAGGCATCGTTCGCAAGGGCGAGGATAAGACTGTCCGCGTGCCCCTCGGCTCCCATCCCGAGCAGGAGGACGTGGCCCTGCTAGGCATCCTTATGACCTCGGTGCCCACCGAGGACATCACGGTGGATTATAACCTGCAGGACATTGGCGGCCCCTCGGCCGGCATGATGTTTACCTTGGCGGTGATTGACAAGCTCTCTAGCGAGGATCTCACCGGCGGCCGCTTTGTCGCCGGCACCGGCACTATTGGTGAGGACGGCGAGGTCGGCCCCATCGGTGGCATTGTACATAAGGTAAGCGCAGCGAAGGAGGCGGGCGCCGAGCTTTTCCTCGCCCCAGCCGATAATTGCGCGGAGGCAGTAAGCCGCGATACGGGGGACATGGTGGTGGCCAAGGTTCACACGCTGGACGATGCCATCGAGGCCATGCACAACTTCTCAGAGGGCAAGCCCGTCGAGACCTGTGAAGGCTAGACCTTAAGGAAGTTGCGGCCCTAGACCAGGCCGAGCTCCTTGAGGCGCTCCTCCGGATCGTCCTGGTCCGTGGAGATCATCTGCTGCATGATGAGGCCCTCATCGTTGTCAACGACGGTGAGGATGGCCGTGTTGCCCAGCATGGACCAGCCCACGACGCGGTTGCCGCTGTCCTCGATGACGCGGGAGCTGCGCAGCTCGGTGAGCACCTGGGTGGTTTGGGAAGCCTTGGTCTTGGACTTGAAGAACTGGAACTGTCCCACCTCGGAGCCGGAGCAGTTGAAGGAATCCGTCACGCCGTTGGGATCGCAGCGGTCGAATTGCGCGAAGATCTCCTCTGGGACGAGGCCGCCAAAGATCTCATAAGCCTGCTCCACAGAGTCGGTGAACTTGCCGCTGGGCTCAGCGGGCTCGCTGGCGTTCTTTTCTTTGTCCTTCCGAGCAGCGGAGCTTCCGGCAGCCGAGGATTCATCCTCCGCCTCCGAGTGGCCTTCGGACTCGGAGGTGGCAGGAGAAGTCGTCTCGGAGTCCTCGGCAGAGGTGGCCGGGGCCGGCGCGCTGGTCTTCTCCGCGGCGGCGGTGGTTGCTTCGCTCGCAGGCGCTGGTTCAGGGGAGGGGGCATCGTCCTTCCCACATGCGGAGAGCAGGCAGCCGGTGGCAAGCACGGCCGAAGCTGCGGCGGTGAAGCGGGATGTCAAGCGCACGAGAGACTCCTCTATCAATTGCGTGCCCAGCCCCGAGAGCTGAGCGCTAATGGCCACTGCAGTCTGAGTTTAGTCGATTAGAGCATTTCCTCCGGATCTTGCTCCAACCCGTAGCGCAGCGCAGCGATGACCCCAGGCGCCACATTCGGTCCGCCACGCAGTTGGATATCGTCCTCCGCGAAGGGGCCGGCCTCCGCCAGTTCTTCCTCGGTGGGGCGTAGCTGCAAAAGCGTGAGCTCGGCGCCATCGTCGTCAATACTCTCCGAATCGGCTGTGGAGCTTCCGTCCAGGGCGGTGGCTCGCAGGACTCCGGAGAAGAGGCGGGCGGGGCGGGCGTCGCCAAGCGCGGCGTCCGAGGTGTCCTTGAACATGATCTCCTGTGCCAGAATGACGCCGGCGATCTCCTGTGGCCAGGCCAAGCGGGAGACGTAGTCCGCGAGGTGTTCGGAACCCGGCTCGATGCCTTCCGGCAACTCTTGCACCACGAGCGTGAGGGGAGAGGAGTCGTCGACGTCACCGAGCTGTGCGGCCACCAGCTCAGTGGGGACGAGAGCAAAAAGGGTAGGAGGCGCATCCCAGCCCTCGGCGTGGATGAAGTCCACGGCTTCGCGCATGGCCTTGTTGAGCGCGCGGTGTACAGCGGGCTGGGAGGAAGGTTGGGAACTCATAAGCGTCCTTGTTCGTTGACGGTCATAGTGCTTCTCTAGACTAGAAGCTTGATACCTCTATATTCGCACGACACTTGATTGGAGCTGGAGTTGGCTTCCGGACTCAACCGACCCACCGCCCCGATGAAACGTCCGCCCAAATTTCTCTCATGGGTTGTCGCCATCATCGCGGTCCTCTTGTTCATTGGCCCCATGTTGGTGGGCTTCTATACGGATTGGAAGTGGTTCGGCGCGATTGAGTACCGCGGGGTCTTCACCAAGACCCTGATCACGCGCATTGTGCTCTTCGTCCTCTTCGGCCTCGTGGCAGCGGCTGTTACCTACGTAGCGGGCCTGATTGTGTGGCGGGGGCGCGGCGATTCGATGGACATGGCGGATTTCAATTCCCCCGTTTATCAGTACCGCAAGTCCATTGAGAGCACGATGAGTGTCTTCCTCAAGGTCATCCCGGTCCTCGTTGGCGTTGTCTCTGGCCTGTTGGGGCAGGCAAATTGGCGCACCGTCATGCTCTTCCTCAATTCTCATGACTTTGGGGTGACGGACCCGCAGTTCAACCACGATCTCGGCTTCTACGCCTTCCGCTTGCCGGTGTGGTCGATGTTGGTCAATGCTTTCTCCATGCTGGTCGCTGTGTGCTTCCTTATCGCACTGGTGGGGCATTACATCCTCGGCGGCATTCGTTTAGGTAACCGCGCCGCCGGTGTCCGTGGTTCCTTGTCGAAGTCGGCGCGCACTCAGCTGGCCGTGACTGGCGGAATCTGGATGCTGCTCCAAGTGGCCGGTTACTGGCTCGGGCGTTACGAGTTGCTGTACAACCAGCACTCGCTGTTTACGGGTGGTTCCTACACGGATATCAATGCCTACCTGCCGGCAAAGATCATCCTCATGATCATCGGCGTGTTCGTGGCCGTGGCGATCTTCTCTGCCGTGGTGATTAAGGACCTGCGAATTCCGGGCCTGGCCGTAGTTCTCATGGTGCTGTCTTCCTTGGTCATTGGCCAGGGCTGGCCGCTCATCATGGAGCGCTTCTCCGTGAACCCGAACCGTCAGGCTAAAGAAGCGGAGTCCATCTCACGCAACATCGAGTCCACCCGTTTTGCCTATGGCCTCACCGATGACAAGGTGACCTACGAGGAGAATTGGGGTGCCGACGACGTCGCCGATGACAAGGTCGCCTCGGATGACTCCACCATTTCCAACCTGCGCCTGCTGGACCCGGACATCTTGGCGCCGACGTTTACTCAGATGCAGCAGCTGAAGAACTTCTACGGCTTCCCAGAGACCCTCGCGATGGACCGCTACGAAATCGATGGCGAGCTGCGTGACTTCGTGGTTGCTGCCCGCGAGCTGGATCCGAATGAGCTGCAAGAAAACCAGCAGAACTGGATCAACCGCCACACCGTGTACACCCACGGCAACGGCTTCATCGCGGCGCAGGCCAACACCGTCGATGAGGTGGCTCGTGATGCCGGTTCGGCCCGTGGTGGTTTCCCCATCTTCACGGTGGCTGACTTGCAGACCCAGGCGGGTAAGGACGCCGAAGGGGAGGGCGAAACCCAGAATGCTGAAGAATCCCTCGGTATCAAGGTGGACCAGCCGCGAACCTATTTCGGCCCGGTGATCGCTAGCGCCCAGGATGGAATGGACTACGCCATCGTGGGCAAGACCGGTGATGAGGCCGTCGAGTATGACACCGATACCTCTACCTACACCTATGACGGTAAGGGTGGCGTCGACATCGGCAACATTGTTGACCGCACTGCCTTTGCGCTGAAGTACCAGGAACTCAACTTCCTGCTCTCGGACCGCGTGGGGCCGGAGTCCAAGCTGCTCTATGACCGCGACCCGCGCGAGCGCGTGGAGAAGGTTGCTCCCTGGCTGACGACGGATTCCTCCACCTACCCGGCGGTTATCGATGGCCGCATCAAGTGGATCGTTGACGGCTACACCACCCTGGATTCCCTGCCGTATTCGCAGCGCACCTCCCTGACGGAGACCACCCAGGACGCGCAGAACCCGACGGGCACGACGCAGCGCTTGGTCAATGACCAGGTGGGCTATATCCGTAACTCGGTCAAGGCGACTGTCGACGCCTACGATGGCACCGTCGATCTCTACGAGTTTGACACCGAAGACCCCGTGCTCAAGGCATGGGAGGGTGTGTTCCCGGGGGTTGTGAAGCCAGAGGTTGAAATCTCCGACGAGCTGCGCCAGCACCTGCGCTACCCGGAGGACATGTTCAAGGTGCAGCGCAACCTGCTGGCCAAGTACCACGTGGATGACCCGGGCGTCTTCTTCAACAACGATGCCTTCTGGTCCGTACCGGAGGATCCGACCGCTGGTGAGTCCCAGGGCTTGAACCAGCCGCCGTACTACGTGCTGGCTTCCGACCCGGAGACCAACAAGCCGAGCTTCCAGCTCATCACCTCCTACCGCGGTCTGAACCGTCAGTTCCTTTCTGCACACATGGCGGTGTCCTCCGACCCGGATACCTACGGTGATATCACCGTGCGTGTGCTGCCGACGAATACCCAGACCCAAGGTCCGAAGCAGGCGCAGGACGCCATGATGTCTTCTGACCAGGTGGCTCGTGACCGCACGCTGTGGCAGGGCTCGAATGATCTAAAGAACGGCAACCTGCTGGCCCTGCCGGTGGGTGGGGGAGAGATCCTCTACTTGGAGCCGATCTACTCGCAGCGCAAGGGCCAGGAGTCTGCCTTCCCGAAGCTGCTGCGTGTGTTGGTCTCCTATAAGGGCCGCGTGGGCTATGCCCCGACGATTGGTGAGGCCCTGGAGCAGGTGGGCATCGACCCGAAGGCTGCCCAGGACATCACCGAAATCGAAGGTGACTCCGGCAAGCAGACGGAGAAGGACGAGCAATCCACCGATAGCGAGAAGAAGGATGCGGAAGACGCTAAGGACTCCGATGCTTCTGCACCGGCCTCCGCTCCGAAGGCATCTAGCGAAGGTGAGGCTATCGACGCTATCAACAAGGCTCTCGACGGCGTGGACAAGGCTAAGAACGGTTCCTTTGAGGAGTACGGCAAGGCCCTGGACGAGCTCGATAAGGCAGTAGAGGACTACCGCTCGCTGCAGTCTCAGTAAGTCTGGATAGGCGCCGGTACAACAGCCCGGCGCCTTACCTATGAAATGGCGCCTGCCCAGGGGATTTGGGTAGGCGCCATGGTGTCTGTATAGTTACATCCGTCGCCGGCACACGGGACAGTGTGCAGAGCGCTTGATGTTTGGAAGTACATCTCGACGCGGGGTGGAGCAGCTCGGTAGCTCGCTGGGCTCATAACCCAGAGGTCGTAGGTTCGAATCCTGCCCCCGCTACCAACTTCCAAGCCCCTACCAGGAGAAACACTGGTAGGGGCTTTAGTTATTTCTCTTAAGGCGCACGTCCTGGGACTCAAATCGGGACTTTAGCGATGGCTTTTTGTCACTTAAGCCGGTTTGGAAGTGATGGGGTTAAGTGACAATTTTCGGGCTTAAGGGACATTTCGTGTGGATTTGCGGCG